>CAYUOS010000007.1:0-41289 GCA_964446435.1 uncultured Rikenellaceae bacterium
AGGCAGGATGGAGTGGTATATTTATGTAATCCTGGTAGTTGCAGGAATAGTCTCAGGTTTTATCAACATGCTTGCCGGAAGCGGATCGCTTATTACCCTGCCTGTACTGATGTTTATCGGACTGCCACCTACGGTAGCGAATGCCACAAACCGTATTGGCATATTGATACAGAGCATAGTTGGATCTGCCAGCTTCAGGCAGCAGAAGACCTTTACCTTTCGTGAAAGCATCTGGTTTGTCATTCCCTCGGTGGCAGGTTCGGTTTTTGGCGCCCTGATTGCCTCGAATTTCAACGAGGAGGTGATGAGGAGGGTGATTGGCGGATTGCTGGTCTTCATGTTTTTCATGATACTTTACAAGCCTGAGAGATGGATTGTTGCCAAAAGCCATGATCTTCACAAGGCACCTAAGGTGTGGGTCTTTGTTGTCTTCTTTGCCATTGGGGTATACGGTGGCTTCATACAGGCCGGGGTTGGGTTCTTTCTTCTCGCAGGCCTGGTTTACGGGGCCGGGACCGATATCATCAAGGCTAATGCCCTGAAGGTATTTATTACCGGAGCCTTTACACTCTTTGCGGTAGTGGTATTCGTGGCTTCTGCGCAGATCGACTATAAGGCCGGATTTATTCTTGCCACAGGCAATGCAATCGGAGCCTACTTCGGCTCAAGGGTGGCTGTAAGCTGGGGCCCGAGGTTTGTGAGAATAGTATTGCTGGTGGTGGTGTTTGTGTCGGCACTGGAACTAACCGGGGTGATCGACCTTATGGTAAAAGGAATCAGGACCCTCTTCGGTTAAAAGGGTTTTATGCTGAATTCTCTACGAAAAGAGCTCCACTATTTGAGGATAAACTGGTAGGTAATTGTTCCGGTTTGTCTTATGGGTGCATCGGATTTACTGTCGAACCTTGCAAGAAGAGCTGCGTCACGTGCAATTTTCAGAAGGTTCTCATCGAGAGTGGTAGAACCTTTAACGCCAGGGGTTGCTTCAATAACCCTGCCGGTACGGTCGACGACGACCTGTACTACTACCCTCCCTTCAACCTGGATTTCATACTTTGGTATCGGTAGTGACTGAGCTGTCCTGCCTGCCAGGTCGAAAGAGGGGCCGCCTGTTCCAAGGCCTGAGCCATCGCCACGCACCCTTGAATCGACTGAACCTGTCTGCACTCCCTGGTTTCCGGTTCCGGTTTTGGCGCCCTCTCCGGTGGAGGTGGTTGCGGTGTTCCTGCCGCTGAGTGCGTCCCTGGTGCGGGCTATAGCCTCTTCTTCCTTTCTCTTCTCTTCTTCAATCCTCTTTCTTTCGGCTTCCTCGGCTTCCTTCTGTTTTCTTTCAGCTTCGAGCAGCTCCTGCCGTCTCCTTTCTGCTTCGCGGGCTTCCTGCTCTCTTTTTGCTGCATCTGGATCAGCCTGTGTCACCCTTTTTACCACCGGAGCCTCTTCATCATGCTCCTGTGTGTTCACCGGTCTCTCCTGCGAGGGAGCGGTAGCAGGTGCTGAAGGCTGCGGCTGGGGCGCTGATTCCTGAGCGCTGGCCTGCGATGGTTCAATCAGGCCTGAACCGAAATCATCGGTTCCGAAGTTGACCAGCAATCCCTCCTCAGCCTGTGGTGGAGTTGCTGTGATACCGGCAATAATAAGTACGAGGATAAGAATGATGTGAAAGGCTATCGATCCTGCCACACCTTTACCCTTTTCGGAGTGAAAAGCATACAACCTGTTATTACTCTGGTCGTGTTGCAACAATGGTTTTGAATTTGTTCCTGTTTGCTATTTTCAATACTTCCACTACGTATTTCCATGGCACAGATTCATCGCTATGGATAGAGATGTAGATATCCTCTGATCCTCCGACTCTTTGTATCAACGCCGCTTCAAGGTTATCAAGACCCACTTCCCTGTCCTCGACGAAGAATCTGATGTCGGGTGTTATAGATACTGTTGTAAGCGGTTTGGCCGATGTCTGCTGGCTGCTTCTTGGCAGCAGCAGCTTAAGGGCAGTCGGATGTATAAGGGTTGATGTTATCATAAAGAAGATCAGCAGCAGGAATACGATGTCTGACATTCCGGCCATGCTGAAGCTTGCACTTACCCTGTTTCTCTGTTTTATTGGCATTTCAGGCCTATTTTACGGGTTCGTTCAAAATATCCATAAACTCGGTTGAGGTGGCCTCAAGCTTGAATACCACCTTTTCGACCTTCACCACCAGCATGTTATATGCAAAGTATGCCATAATTCCGACAATAAGTCCTGCTACTGTTGTCACCAGTGCAGTATAAATACCGTTGCTTAGCATTGAGACGTCTATGTTGCTGCCGGCGTTGGCCATATCGTAGAAGGCCTTTATCATTCCGATCACTGTTCCGAGGAATCCGATCATCGGGGCAGCACCGGCCACTGTCGCAAGTACCGGGAGTCCTTTTTCAAGCTTGTAGATTTCAAGCTTGCCGATGTTTTCAATAGCTGTATTGACATCATTGAGAGGCCTTCCGAGGCGGTTAATGCCTTTCTCCACCATTCGTGCTGCCGGTCCGTCATTTGAGCGGCAAAGAGCCATGGCGGCATCTATCTTTCCGTCATATATGTAGTCCTTTATCCGGTTCATGAAGTTCATGTCTTCCTTTCCAGCCCTTGTGATGACGTAGTATCTTTCAACATAGATATATATTGCGATGAATGAAAGGATGAGAATAGGTACCATTACCCATCCTCCCTTGATTGCCAGGTCGATAAATGAGATGCTGATTTCCCCGGGCTCCTGGAAGGTCATCGGAATTTCCTGAAACATGCTGCTGAAAAGGATCATAAAATGTCATTTTTAAATTCAAGCGCGAAGTTATTAAAAAAACGTCGAATTGGTTTCGGTATTATGTAGCCTGTTGATAAATGTCAGTGTCAGACATTGTTTCACTGCATTTCAGATGGCATGTCTCCCGGTGTTGTTGTCAGTTGCCGTCAACTACTCCCGGATCCTCCTCCTTCTTTCCCTCGGCCGCAATTCTTCGGCGGAAGAGGCTCCTGAAGCTATCGAACTCATGCCTGAAGAATATACCAACTCCCTGAGTGTAGGGAGCTGTTTCATAGAAGATGTTATCGTTTGATCTGTTGAAAAATTTAAACTTCAGTTTCTGTGTTATTGATACCTCAACGTCAAATGCGCCGCTGACTGTAGTGGCTGTTGAGCTGGTATGACCTGCACCTACATCAAAGTTCCCGTTGATTGTAACCCTGTCGTTCAGTAGCTGGGTTGAGAAGGCCATTTCTACCTCCTGGGCACTGATTTCATTTCCGGGCCGGTATACAAATCCCAGGTCGAAGTCATTGCTTATCTGCGACAACCAGTTGGTTAGCTGGTTTGAGACCATTTCCATGGTGTTTCCGATTGCTGACATGCCTGCACCGGTTGTTGGCAAAACACTACTGCCAGACCTGAATGCAGGGTCAGGGTAGAACCTTGTCATTACCAGTAGGAAGCCGAACTGCCTTATCAGTTCCTCGTCTGTATTTATCGCGTTGCGGAGATAGCTTCTGGTCTGTTCATCGGCTGTGGGCAGGTTTATGTCAAATACGATTACGGGGTTCATAAGTTTGCCGCTCAGTTCCAGTATACATTCCACCGGAATCCTTTCCCTGAATCTGTCATCCTGCAGAAGGTCGTAGAGTGATGCTTCCAGCCTGTATCTTGCCTTAATGTCGATATCAGCATCGGTGATATCACCGTTCCATGACAATCTGCTTCCCTCATCGACACTGAACCTCTTGTTGACAATATTGCCCAGTGTAAACAGGTAGTCACCTGAGCTGATGATATAGTCGCCTGACAGGGTGAAATCGCCCTTTGGTGTAAGGCTGACGTTAAGCTTGCCTGTTCCCCGTCCCCTCATTACGTCACCGGCCTTTGCATCAAGAACGAGCTGCACTTCAGCCTCTGGGGTCACATCGAGGTCGATATTCATGGAGATTGTTCCTGTCTCTGTTCTGGCTGCACCGTCTGATTGTATTGCATCCTGCGACAATGGAATGTCGGAACTGGTGAAAGTCACAAATGAATAATCACCAATGCTCTGGGCCGTGTTCATAGGTACAAAGAAGCGTGTGTTCCTTTCTGTACGGGCCGATATATCAAACCCGATATTTCCTTCATTCCCCCTTATGGCCACAACCCCTGATGCAAATGCTGTTCCGTAGAACATGTCGTTATCTTTCTGCCGTGTATCAAGCACCTTCATCTGGTTGATATTGAATGTCAGGTCGATGCCAAAGTCCTTGAATGCCTGATGCCTTATAATGCCGTTAAGTCTTGCACTGTTGCCGCGGTCATCGGCAAGTGCAATATTGTTGAACAGGATTCCCCTGTTGTCAAATTTTACCGAGTCACTGAAGAAGTATTGAGTCTGAAGATAATCCACCCTCATTCTCCCGTTGCTGACAAAAAGAGAGCCATTGAGTTTCGGCTGGTTTATTCTTCCGTTTAGCATTACAGTTCCTGAGGCATATCCCCCAATTCCCGATGCGAAAGATGAGAGCAGCGGATTGAGAATGTCGACCGGAAGCCTGTTGGCAACGGCCTTAAGGTTAAGTTCTTTGTCCTCAGGATTGTAGTTGCCCGTAATGTCCATCGCACGGGTGCCCTTAAGATCATTGTACAGAGTAATACCAGCCACACGTTCGATATTATCCCATACTGATTTAAGGAAAAGTGTACCATATTCATGATCAATCAGGCGGAAGTCCTCCACAGTCACGTCGTCGGTCTCAAGCATCAGGTCTCCCAGTATTCCTGTCAGCAGCACTCTTCCTGACAGGCTGCCGCCGACCGAGAACTTCAGCTGATCGTCACCTGAGGATTTAACCAGGTGATTCAGACCACCGATATTGATGCCTTCAAACTCGAGGTGGAGGGTGTCGGTTCTGGCGGGTGAGATGTTTCCTGACAACCTGTAATAATCATCCCGGCTGCTGATAAGCAATTCCCTGATAGAAATCTTATTTTTCTGAACTGAAACAGATGATGAGTTTATTCTCCATAACTCATTCCTGATCCATATCTCTGTCGGCTCAACCTCAATTCTGGCCAGCTTGACGGAGTCAAGTCCTGAGAACCTGGTTATGAATTTAATATCGCCCTTGCTTGTTGGTTTTTCATTATTGTCCCACCCGGCATAAAGCTTCACCTCATCGGGTCTGGATGCAATATGGAGGGTGAAATCATCAAGAGAGAGATTGCCTGCCAGTGTGAGTTCTTTCGTCCCGATTTCCAGTTCAGCAACAGAGTCGAGATACTCAAAGGAGAGTCGTAAATCTTCGATATAGTTACCTTTGAATGAAATTTTTTCGGAAGTTGCCACTGCATCTATTTTGTCATTCTCGTTGTATCTGAGTGTAATCTTGCTTCCGGGGGCGGCTGTTAATCCGGTTCCAAGAAACTCATTCAACCTGTCGGTTTCATTAAGCTCAACTTCCATCCCGAAATTATTGTCACCGCTTGTTTCGAGTGATGCGAACTGAATGAAATATGAGGGCAGCATTTTCGCCATCAGTTTTTTTACTGACTGTGCCAGAGTTTTGAAATTGTATTCTCCCCGCAACCTTATGCTGCCAAAATCAGAATTCAGGTCCATCGCCCGGGTTCCGTTGTCGGTCCATGTCTGAAGTGACCCGTTGTAGACTTCAATAAGGTTGCCACCCCTTGATATTGCGGAGTTAAGAAGCCTGACCTCACCTGATGCATTGTCGATACTGTTTCCGGTGAAGTTTGCTGTCATCAGCATTGACACTGTGCTTGTTGAGTCTTTCTTGTCTATATTGAGGTAATGCAGGTTTGAATGTGGAATATTCAGTGTAAAGTCAAATTCCGGTATTGAATCCTGAAAATCGAGCAAGCCAATAAAATCCATGGCCAGGTTTTCATCCCTGATGTTAATCGCGCCATTCCATGTCTTTTCGGTGAATGTGCCGCTAAGCTCTATATCGCGGTAGACATAATTGTTGATTTCAGCGTTGCTTATTGTACCGTCAAGCACTGCATCAAAGTCCCTGAACGATGATGAGACGCCGTCAACATTGATCTGGAATGTAACCTTACCCAACATCTCGTTGTTTCCTGAAAGTACTCCGGCATTAATGCCGTTCCCTTTCAGGGTTCCATTGTATCTGAAAAGATTCCTTCCTGAAGGCCTGAAGGATAGGTCTGTTGACAGTGAACCGGCCGAGGTAAAGAGGGTCCCGTAGGTAACAAAGTCAGTTGTGAAACCTGAGAAGGTTCCCCTGAATCTCATCAATCCTGTTTTTTTGTCGATGTCAGGTGGCAGTTTTCCCGGGTCGGCCAGGCCCAGCCTGCCAAGGTCGGAGACTCTTGTAGTGAGGTCGTTTATGTCTATAAAGATGTAGGTATTGTCAATATCGGGCAGACCCGAAAAGTCAAAGTTGCACCTGACCCTTGTAAGGTTCCCTGCTTCGACTGAGAGGTTTCGGCCCCTCAGCTGGGCTAATGTTCCTGAAACCACTCCTGAAACTGAAACCGGACCGGGGTCAATATTAAGTCCGGGTACAAACATAACCAGATCGGCAGGGGAGATGACCGAGCTGTTGAGGGCGATCCTCATCCTGACATCTTCAGCAAAGTTTCTGAAAGCATCCGGCTGGTCATAAATCAGAGCTAAGCTTTCACCAGATATTGAACTCATTGGGGTCTGGATATCAGTATCGGAGAAATTCAGGGATCCTTTCGTAACACTGAACCTGGTTGAGAAGCGATTGGCTTCGAACCCGGATTTCTCTCTGAATGATGCCCTGTATACTGACATGGAGGTTGTGTCATCCTTCACGCTGAAGTCTTCGAGTATTGCGTTCAGTTCCCTTATCTCCAGGTCTGAAAAGTCAATACCCGGTCCGGCAATTTCCTTTGACGGATTCAGGTTGCGTAATATGAACCTTCCGTTGCTTATCTCAAGCTGGTTTATTCTGACAACCATTTTATTTGCTGAGTCTCTCTCGCCGGCCGGTTTCGTAATCTGTGAGAGATAGAAGTTAAGATTACTGTTGCCGGTTGTGTCGGTTATGATCTTCATCACAGGCTCTTTGACATAGACCCTTGAAAGGTGTATTATTCTACGATTGATGCCTATACGTTTCAGTCCTGCCTTTGCCTCAGCTGCGTAGACAAGGGTGTCGCTGTTATTGTCAAGAAGAAGTATCTCCTCGAGTGTGAGTCTGTTGAAGAATGTAAAATGAACTTTACCGATTGAAATGTTGGTGTTCAGATTATGACCAACCCGTGATGTGATTCTGTTCACCAGAAATGTTTGTACAGCCGGTAGCCTGACAAGAATAAATCCGGTCGCCGGAAGAAGCAACAGGATTGCTAATAGAATAATAATGATCCTGTATCTTTTTTTAATACTTTTGACCATCAGAAATTACCACTGGTTGAGCATTCAAAATAACCTAAAATAGATTGAAAAACAAAGAGTATGCCAATAACTATTCTCGGGATTGAATCATCGTGCGACGATACGGCTGCGGCGGTTATCAGGGATGGATACAGGTTGTCGAACCTGATAACCAACCAGGAGATTCATCGTACCTATGGAGGTGTTGTACCCGAGCTGGCCTCCAGGGCCCACCAGGCGAATATTGTACCTGTAGTTGATCAGGCCCTCGTCAGGGCAGGGATAAGGTCCTCTGATCTCGATGCAATAGCATTCACCCGGGGGCCGGGTTTACTCGGATCGTTGCTGGTTGGTGTCTCTTTCGCAAAGGGATTGTCAGTCTCACTGAAAATACCGTTGATTGAGGTAAATCACCTCCAGGCTCATGTATTGGCACACTTTATAAAGGAAGAGGGGAGAAAAAAGGATGTACCTGATTTTCCGTTCCTGTGCCTGCTGGTTTCCGGAGGCCATACACAGATGGTGGTTGTCAGGGATTATCTCGACATGGAGGTGATAGGCATGACTACTGACGATGCTGCCGGTGAGGCTTTTGACAAATGTGCCAAGGTAATGGGTCTGCCTTACCCGGGTGGACCGGTAATTGACCGGATGGCTACCATGGGGGATAAAAACAGGTTCAGGTTCAGCAAGCCGGTTATGCCCGGACTGGATTTCAGTTTCAGCGGACTCAAGACAAATTTCCTCTATTTTCTGAGAGAAAAACTGAATGAGAATCCTGATTTCCTTAAGGAGCACAGCAATGATCTTGCTGCCTCACTTCAGCATACCATTGTTTCGATACTTTCAGACAAGATTGTTGAAGCTGTATCAATTACAGGTATTGAGAGGGTAGCCCTGGCCGGTGGCGTGTCGGCCAACTCGGGATTGCGAACGAGGTTGCAGGAGGAGGCTTCGCACCGTGGCTGGGAACTTTTCATTCCCGATTTCGTCTACACTACCGATAATGCAGCGATGATTGCAATTACGGGATATTTTAAGTATATTCGCCGTGATTTCACCGGACTTGATGCCGTGCCGGCAGCCAGATACGGTTTTCAGAGCTGAGGGGAAGAGCAATTTAAAGTGACCTCGACAGATTATGCAGTTATACAGGAAGGATCAGACAAAGAACTCACCCGAAATCACACTTGACCCGGAAGGTTTTATCCGGATCAAGGGCCGGTCAATTCTTGAAAATGCCACCGATTTCTACAAACCGGTAATTGAATGGATTGAAGAGTATGTAAGGAAACCGGTTGCCCTTACCTGCATAGACATCCATCTTGAGTATTTCAACAGTGCTACGGCAAAAGTCCTTATAACACTTATCCAGAGAGCCTCAGCAGTTACATTCAGGAATTCGAAACTGAAGGTAAACTGGTATTACGAGGAGGGAGATGAGGATATCCTTGAGAGAGGAGAGTATATTGAATCTGTGCTTGATATAGATTTCAATTACATCAAGACAAAGGATTAGAGGCTGCCATGCAATCTGCCTGGTTCATACTTCCCCGGTCCAGTCAAAAGTATTTCTGATCACTCCTCGCCCCGAAATGCCGAAATACCGGGATACATAAACTTTTTTACCGCAACTTCGTGCGGGAATACGAAGAAATCTGCATCTGCCTCAGAGCAGAGCCTCTCCGATCCGTCATACAGGGAGCAACTGACAGAAGCCTTATTGCCATCCCTTGCAACAAGGGAAGCCCTTACAGTGATATCACCTTTTGAGAGGTGCACCGGCTTGATATACCTGACCCTCAGCTCTGATGTCACTCCGGCCGTTTCAAGCTTAACATAAATAAGCCAGGCAGCCACCTCGTCGAGAAGTGTTGCAATAATACCCCCATGAAGCACATCATGGTATCCCTGGTAGTTGAGGTCGGGGTGCCATGTTGCAATCACCTCATTATCTGATTCTCTGAAGTCGAGCTTCAGTCCAACAGGGTTATTCGGCCCACAACCGAAGCAATTGTTTCGGTCGGGGCTGAACGGATTAACTATTTTTCTGATCATTGTGCTTTTTTCTCTTTCTTGAGTTATGAATAAAACTCAGTAAATTAATGTATGTAAAGGAGAAAAAGCCAACTCCCATAATCAGCAGCAATAGCATGAATGTAAGGGAGGGCTCATCTTCCGGTGTTTCTGCGTTTATCTTAAGCCAGGTGTAGCTGTAGATATCAATTCCGATTATCAGAATTGAAACTATCATACCGTAGATAATCAGTGTGCCGTCGAATAACCTTGTTGTCTTCCATGTTGCACTTCCTGTAAAATTATCATAACGCGTACGACTGTAGTACTCTGCCTTTTCACGGGCCCGCTTCTGGTGATACTCCTTCCACTGCTTCATTTTATCCTCGTAAGCAGTATCTCTGCCGAAAGTACCCGAGAGAGAGTTGAGAAGAAACTCATAGGCTTCAGTAGCCCTGATGAACAGATCGGGTGCTGAGGGATGGCGATTCAGATCGGGATGGTATTGCCTTGCCTTTATTCTGTAAGCCCTTTTGAGATCATTGATCGAACAGCCCTCTGTAAGGCCAAGAATCTTATAGTAATCAGACGCAGTCATTAGGTTCCTTTCAGCGTGATTACCAAGTAACACATTTTTATATTAAATTCGTTAGAAATTCTAAATATTCATATTATTATTGCGCCATATTTCGTGTTTAATTAAACTAAATAAAAACAATAAGCTTAATCTGTATGGACTGGCCAACTGTAATGCGTGCTTTCGGACTTACCCTCTTTGCAGGAATGGCCACCGGCATAGGTGGTTTGATAGCATTTTTTGCCAGACGTACCAATACGACGTTTCTTTCCTATTCACTCGGATTCTCGGCCGGGGTAATGATATACATAAGTCTGACAGAAATAATGTCAGGCGCCGGTGAGATAATTGCTGCTGCCCATCACGGGAAGTCAGCCTCACTGATCACTTTTTCATTCTTTATTGCGGGATTTTTTCTTACTGCCCTTATAGATAAGGTTATACCCATGAAAGAGAACCCACATGAGATGATGAGGCTTGAGCAGATGAATGAGGGTTGCAAGAAAAGGAACCCCAGGTTGCTGAGGGTAGGGGTCTTTACCGCGGTGGCGCTGGCAATTCATAACTTCCCTGAGGGTATTGCCACATTCATGGCCGGGATGACTGATATCACCGTAGGAGTAAGCATAGCCGTAGCGGTTGCCATTCATAACATCCCTGAAGGGATTGCGGTTTCGGTTCCGGTATATTTTGCAACCGGGTCGAGGAGGAAAGCCCTTTTGTGGTCGGTTTTGTCGGGATTCTCGGAGCCTGTGGGTGCAATTGCGGGTTACTTCATTATCTCATTCTTCAGGAGCGATGTCGTTCTGGGTTATGTGTTTGCGATATTTGCAGGAATAATGGTCTTCAGTGCATTTGACGAACTGCTTCCTGCAGCCCACAAGTATGGCAAGCATCATGTAGCCATTTATGGTCTTGTAAGCGGTATTATCGTAATAGGCATCAGCCTGATCCTGCTGCATTAGGATTGAGTACCTCATTAAGCCGGCAGCCGGCGTTAAGCCCTTTGCTCTATGCAATGCCGGCGAATCCCATGAAAGCCATGGCCAGCAGACCAGCAACAATAAATGCAATCGGTACGCCCTTCATTGCTTTCGGGACGTCAGCCAGTTCGAATTGTTCGCGCAGGCCTGCAAAGACAATAAGTGCTATGGCGAATCCTATTGAGTTGGCAATTGCGAATACAATACTCTTAATCAGGTTGTAATCATTCTGTCCGGCAAGTATTGCAACCCCCAGAACGGCGCAGTTGGTGGTAATCAGCGGCAGGAATATGCCCAGTGCCTGATAGAGGGCCGGGCTGGCCTTTTTGAGAATAATCTCGACGAGCTGGACAAGTGATGCAATAACGAGTATGAAAGTTATTGTCTGCATGAACCCTATGCCAAATGGAAGGAGGACGTATGTCCTGATAAGATATGTCACCAGTGTGGCGATGGTCATAACAAATGTTACGGCTCCTGCCATACCGATTGAAGTCTCAACCTTTCCTGACACACCAATGAAGGGGCAAATTCCAAGGAATTTACTGAGTACAATGTTGTTGACAAAGACAGCCGATATGATTATCAAAATATATTCCATGACTCAATCTGTTATTTATTGACTTTACGTGCCAGCATTATCAGGTAACCGAGTGCGATGAAAGCTCCCGGTGAAAGGATGAAGATAAGCATTCCGTCACCCTGTATGAATTTAAGACCGAAGAGCGACCCTGACCCGAGAAGCTCCCTGACTGCACCGAGCAGTGTAAGGGCGAAGGTGAATCCCAGGCCCATGCCCATTCCGTCTACAATTGATGAAAGCAGGTTGTTCTTCGACGCAAATGCCTCTGCGCGGCCCAGTACTATACAGTTCACTACTATAAGCGGTATAAATAGTCCGAGAGCATCAAAGAGCGATGGCAGGTATGCCTGCATTGTCAGCTGTACTATTGTTACGAACGATGCTATAATCACGATGAACGAGGGTATCCTTACGTTGGCAGGAATAAAGCCTTTCACCAGCGATATGACGATATTTGACATCAGCAGCACGAAGGTGGTTGCAAGGCCCATACCCATTCCGTTAATAGCGGTGGTAGTAACACCCAGGACAGGACAAAGCCCCAGGAAGAGCGCAAATACCGGGTTCTCCCTGATAAATCCTTTTGTGAAGTTTTTCAATTGGTTCATGATGTATGGTCTTGCAGGGATTAGTTATTCGGCATTTCTTTCATATAGTTCTGGTAGGCCCTGACAACGGCTTCGCAGAAGGCACGTGAGCTGATGGTTGATGCGGTGATTGCATCTATCTGGCCTCCGTCTTTGGTTACGGCTATTCTGAACTCCGACGGGTTTTTGCCCCTGAACTGGCTGCTCCAGTCAGATTTTTTCTTCTCCATTTTGTCGCCAAGGCCAGGTGTCTCCTCATGTTTCAGCACAGTTACATCATTTATGGTTCCATCGGGCAGAAGGCCGACCATAATACGTATTTCGCCCGAGAATCCCGCCCTGGTGAAGGTCTCAACTGCTGTGCCTACCAGTTCGCCGTTCATTCTGCCGGGGTAGAAGTACAGTGTATCTCCGTCGACAGCAACCTTGAACACCTCTTCTGATGGGGTGTTGTTGAATTCGGGGATTACCTCCCTGATGGCATTGTTCTTTTTTGCCAGCATTGCTGCTGCAATTGGTTCCTTGGTTATTGAGTAGACTGCACCCAGTGCCGATGAAGCCACGAACGTGATAACTGTAAGTGCCAGTATCATGTTGCCGATTGTAGATTCTCTCTTAGCCATTTTTCACCTCCTCTCCGAACCGCCTGGGTTTGATGTACATATTTATCAATGGGGTTACGGCATTCATAATGAGAATTGCAAACTGAACTCCTTCGGGGTATGCAGCCCACCGTCTTATTATTATTGTCAGGAGTCCTATACCAATACCATAGATTATCATTCCTTTCCTTGCCATTGGCGATGTGACATAGTCGGTTGCCATGAATATTGCTCCGAGCATTACACCTCCGCTCAGCAGATGGTATATCGGATCGGCATTTGCGTCAGGGTTGGCAAGCCACAGAATCCCTGCGAAGATTGCTATTGTGAGTATTATTGAAACGGGAATATGCCAGGTAATGATCTTTTTGACAAGCATATAGCCGAAGCCAATTAGCAGGGCCAGGGCGGCGATCTCTCCAAGTGATCCACCCATTTTGCCGATCAGCAGATCGAGGTGGGAGGGGATACTCTTCATTATCTCGGGGACAGGGATCTTGTCGTAACTTTCGTTCAGTACACTGAGTGGTGTGGCTCCTGTTACGGCATCGGTATACCCGGTCTTAAAGCCCCTTGGTTCCGGCCATGAGGTCATTTGAACAGGAAATGAGAGGAAAAGGAATACCCTTCCTACCAGTGCGGGGTTGAACGGGTTGTTGCCCAGGCCGCCGAAGCTCATCTTTCCCACACCTATTGCCACCAGCGAGCCCAGAATGATCAGACCTATCGGTATGTTTACGGGAAGGCAGAAAGCGAGGAGAACACCGGTGACGATTGCCGAGAGGTCATTCACCCTGCTTTCGGTTTTCATCAAGTATTTCTGGATGAGGTATTCAAATCCTACGCATGAGCCCACGGCGACTGCGGTAACAAGGATGGCTGCATAGCCGAAGAACCATACTGTTACCAGGAATGCCGGGGCAAGTGCTATCAGGACACCGCGCATAAGCTTTGCAGTGGTCTCCTTATCATGCTCATGGGGAGAGAGCGAAACATTAAGTATATTACCCATTGGTATCGTTGTTACTTGTTTATTTTGCCTTTCGTTCACGCATTATTTTCATGACCCTTGACTTTCCGAACCTGATATAGTCGAGCAGGGGCCTTCCGGCGGGACAGACATAACTGCAGGAACCGCACTCCATACAGTCTGTAATCTTTTCAGCCTCAGCCTTATCGAAGAGCGATCTCTCAGCAAGCACCATAAGCAGGTAGGGTTCCAGGCCCATGGCACATGCGGTGATGCACCTCGAGCACCTGATGCAGGGACCCGATTGGGGGCGCCGCGACTCATCCGCGTCGAAAAGGATAATTCCGGAGGTGCCCTTTACAACAGGCACATCGGGAGTATTAAGGGCCTTGCCCATCATCGGGCCTCCATTTACTATCTTTGCCGTTGTTTCGGGGATTCCTCCTGCAGCTTCTATCAGGTGCGAGACCGGGGTTCCTATCCTGACCCTGTAGTTACCCGGACTTGTGACTGACTTACCGGTTATTGTGACCACCCTTTCGAAAAGGGGCTTGTTTTTCTGTACTGCTTCGTAGACGGCAAATGCGGTACCGACATTGTGAACCACCGTTCCGACATCAATAGGCAGTCCACCAGAGGGTACTTCCCTGTTGATGAGGGCCTTGATAAGCTGTTTCTCACCACCCTGCGGGTACTTGACCTCGAGAGGATGTACTGTAATATCTTTCTGTCCACTGCATTTTTCAGTCAGAATGGCAACAGCATCGGGCTTGTTGCTTTCAATACCGATCATTGCCTTTTCCACACCCAGAGCTTTCATAAGGAGCCTGATTCCTACTATAATCTCTCCGGGCTTTTCGAGCATAAGCCGGTGGTCAGAGGTCAGGTAGGGTTCACACTCTACACCGTTGATTATAAGCACCTCGCATTTCTTTCCGGGAGGAATGCTCAGTTTGACGTGTGAGGGGAAGGTTGCCCCACCCAATCCGACGACTCCTGCAGCAAGGCATTTTTTCACAATCTCCTCACCTGAAAGAGTAATATCACTTACCAGCTTTTCGTCGCGGCTGATCGATTCAAGCCATTCATCGCCTTCGACGTCAATAACCACGCAGGTTTGCTTGTATCCTGTCGAGTCTGTAACCTGGTCGATCTTGTTAACCTTACCTGATACGGAGGAGTGGATATTTGCAGAGACATAGCCTTTTGCCGCTGCAATAAGCTGCCCTGCCTTTACTGCCTGTCCCTTTTCCACCTCGGGAACCGAAGGGGCTCCGATATGTTGTGATATCGGAATTGTAACCTGTGATGGCAGTGGCAGGTCGGCAATGGGCTTTTCTGCGCTCAGTTTGTTCTCGGGTGGATGAACACCTCCTATGGGAAATGTCTTTAACACAGTATCTGGTTTTTAGAGTTTCAATCAGTTTTATACTTTTTTATCATCTGTCGCATCGGCAGTCGCGGTACTTCTCTCCTTTCTCGGAGGGAAGTTTAATTCATGTATTGCATCGGTAGGACATTCAGTGACACATTTTCTGCAGAGGACACATTTCTTTGAGTCTATCCATGCGAGGTTGTTCTCAAGCGTGATGGCGTCATATTCACAAGCCTTTACGCACTTGCCACAGCCGATACAGGCCACCTTGCATGCCTTGCGGGCAGGTCCGCCTTTGTCACAGTTAACGCATGAGACAAATATTTTCCGGTCTTTCTTTGCCTTTTTCCTGAGTTCAATGATCATTCTCGGGCAGGCTTTCACGCATGCTCCGCAGGCCACACATTTTTCGTCAGATATTACCGGCAGCCCTGTTGCCTCGTCCATGTACATGGCATCGAACTGGCAAGCCACCACACAGTCGCCGTATCCCATGCAACCATAGCTACAGCCTGTCTCTCCACTGTAGAGTGAATGGGAGATCACACAGGCTCTGGCTCCGTCATAATGTGATGTCTTTGGCCTGAACTCAGGGGTTCCGTTGCACCTTACAACGGCTATCAGGGGATCTGTAGCTACTGCTTCCCTGCCCAGTATTGCTGCGGCTTCGGTCATCAGCGATGCGCCTCCCACCGGACAGTTAAGTCCCTCGAAAGAATCAGCTTTCACCAGTGCCTCGGCAAAGTTCCTGCATCCTGCAAATCCGCAACCACCGCAGTTTGCACCGGGAAGTATCTCCTGAACCTGATCGATGCGGGGGTCCTCGAACACCCTGAACTTGCTGGCAACCACGTAGAGAATTACGGCAAAGATGGCTCCCAGGCTACTCAGCGACACAACAGTATAGATAATTACAGAATTCATTTATGCCGGTTTTAAGGTAAACTTTATTTTCTTTTCAATTTTATCACGTAACAAAAACAGCCCCAGATAGTAAATGGCCACAACACCGACAGAGCCTATCCCTGCCACCAGTTCCCCTGCCCCTGCAATCAGCATTATAATGAGAGCCGTTACAAGCACCGCCAGCGGAATAACATATCCCAGCAACAGGGCCCTGAATCCACTCGATAATGAGGTTATGATGCGTACACTCTGGCCAGTTTCAAAATTATCCTGAAGCGGAACCTCAAAGAACTTTTCGACCGAGCCGGAGGCATTGCACAGACCTGATGCGTGACAGGATGAGCATGACGGGTGAGCTGTTATCTTTACTGTGATGCTGGTTTTCCCGATATTGCATATGACCCCGTTATGTTCAATCTCTTTTGCGGAATTCATTGGTCTGGTCAGGTATTTCAGATCGCAAAATTACAACTTAGGACCTAATAAGAGAGGACCTTTATCATTTTTTAAAGGGAGCCAGATTATTTATTATGATTATAAATAATGATATATATGTTTATATATCAACTGATTAATCTCCATGAGTGTTCTGCCGGAAAGAGCCGGTTCAGCTGTTGGGTAAGAACCCGGTTTGGTTCAGATTCCAGAGCAGGGTCATTGTCGATAATCTGGGTTGCTATTCTTCTTACATATTCGATAATCGACCCGTCGCGGGCCAGGTCTGCAATTTTCATTTCGAATGGCATGCCGCTCTGTTGTGTCCCTTCTATATCACCGGGACCCCTTAGTTGAAGGTCGGCTTCAGATATCACAAAACCGTCATTTGTACTTACCATTATTTCCATTCGTTTTGCGGCCTCTTTTGAAAGCTTGAGGCTGCTGACGAGCAGGCAGTAGGACTGGTCAGCGCCCCGTCCGACCCTGCCTCTCAGCTGGTGGAGTTGTGAGAGCCCGAATCTTTCTGCACTTTCAATCACCATGACAGAAGCATTCGGCACGTCGACACCTACCTCGATTACTGTGGTTGCGACCATAATATGTGTAAGTCCCTTCCTGAACAGGTCCATTGAGACATCCTTGTTCTTTACAGGCATCTTTCCATGAACCACGCTGATGGCATATTCGGGCGGAGGGAAGTAGCTTTCAATAATTTCGAGTCCTTCCTCGAGGGCCTTGTAATCCATCTTCTCCGATTCCCTTATCAGTGGGTACACCACATATACCTGGCTTCCCATTTTAATATGCTTTCTCATGAAGCCGTAAACCACGTCGCGTGATGAATCGAAGTAGTGCATTGTTATAATCTTCTTTCTTCCGGGAGGCAACTGGTTTATCACAGAAACATCGAGGTCTCCGTAGAGTGTCATGGCCAGGGTTCTGGGAATAGGAGTTGCGGTCATTACCAGCACATGCGGAGGTGTTGAGCTCTTCTGCCAGAGTTTTCCTCTCTGTGCAACGCCAAAGCGGTGCTGCTCATCAATAACGACAAATCCGAGGTTCCTGAATACCACATTGTCTTCAATCAGGGCATGGGTTCCAACAAGAATCTGCATGCTGCCATCGAGAATTGACCGCGCTATCTCATCTCTCTCCTTTTTGCGTGTTGAACCGGTTAGCAGGCCGATTTTGATATTCATCTCACCGAGAAGCTTCCTGATAGAGTGGTAGTGTTGAACTGCAAGAATCTCAGTGGGAGCCATCAGACATGACTGGAATCCGTTGTCGGCAGCAATCAGCATGCACATCATAGCCACGATTGTCTTTCCGCTGCCCACATCGCCCTGCAGAAGCCGATTCATCTGGTGCCCCGACCTCATATCGCGTCGGATTTCCCTTATCACCCTTTTCTGTGCATCGGTAAGTGAGAATGGAAGGTATTTCTTGTAGAATGTATTCAGGTTGTCGCCTACCTTTTCGAATACAATACCTTTTATTTTTCTCTCCCTGAGCGATTTTTGCTTCAGGAGTTTCAACTGTATGTAGAATAGTTCCTCGAACTTCAGCCTGTACTTTGCCTGCTCAAGTTCCTTCGGGTTGTCGGGAAAATGGATTTTGGATATTGCGGTATGGAGAGGAGCCAGCCTGTACTTCTCCACCAGGTATTCCGGCAGGGTTTCGGGTATTTCGCCCTGCAGCTGCGACAGAATGGTTCCTGCAAGCTTATTTATTACCCTCGAGTTTATGAAATTATTCCTCAGGGCTTCGGTGAGGCTGTACTGTGCCTGCAGCGACGACGATTTACGGATTGTCAGTTTTGCGAGGCTCTCTATCTCGGGGTGGACTATGTTCCAGGTTCCTCCGAAGACGTTGGGTTTACCGAATATAACATACTCTTTGCCGGTGGGGTAGGTGCCGGGTACCCATTTGGTACCCTTGAACCAGACCAGCCTGATCGACCCGGTTTCGTCTGAAAAGATGGCCGTGAGCCGCCTTCCTTTTCCCTGGCCCTCGATTATGTATTCGGTAATTGTCCCCTTTAGCTGGATGACCGGCAAGTCGGAATCGATCTCAGATATTCTGTAAAACTTCGATCTGTCGACATACTTGAAGGGGTAATAATTCAGCAGGTCGCGGTAGGTTGAGATGCCGAGCTCCTTCCTGAGAAGTTCGGCCCTCCTCGGGCCTACTCCCTGGAGGTATGTGATCTCTTTGTCGAGTATGTCGGTGGTCTTCATTTGCTGCCTTCCGGTGTGCGACAGCCGAAATTAGTTATTTTTGAAGATTCCACCTAATCGGCAAAAATGGGATTTCATGGTGCATTAAGGCGTACCGGCCATCTGTTCAGGTCTTTCAATACAAAGGGATATGGTGTCCACAGTCCATACTTTTTTGATTTAATTAACAGTCTGCAGAGGAATAAATCGAAAAACAGGCTTGTCTATAATGCAGTTGAGGCACGCAGGGACGAGCTTCTGCATGACACCAGGGAGGTTTGGGCAGATGATTTCGGAACCGGGAAAAGCTGTTACAAGAGGATCTGTGATATAGCATCAGTAAGTTCTGTAAATCAGAAATACGGCGCTTTGCTGGGTTACTTTGCGGCCAGATCGGGGTCCGGGCCGATTGTTGAACTTGGAACATCGCTGGGAATAGGTACCATGTACCTGGCCGGGGCAAACAGAGCAGCCCCGATTGTAACTGTTGAAGGATCAGAAGCCCTTGCAGGCATAGCCTCAGCCGGCTTCATTAAGGCAGGTTTTGAGAACATTGAAATGATAACAGGAAGATTTGATGACCATATAGAGCGGATTATTGGAAGATACTCACCACCGGGACTGGTCTTTATTGACGGAAACCACAGAGGGGAGGCCCTTGCGAGGTACTTTGAGGCTTTTGCCCCGGCGGCATCGGAAGATACGGTTATCATTGCCGATGACATCGATTATTCACCCGGTATGAGTGCTGCATGGAACAGAATAAAGAGAGACGAAAGGGTGACTGCCACTATTGACACCGGGAGGATGGGTTTACTCTTCTTCAGGGGTGACGGATCGCGCCGCGGGTACAGGATATGGTATTAACATCACATTAACATTAATTAAAGTTACGCACCAAGATATTTGAAATTAATAGAGTAATTTCGCCACTTTCAAAGAATAAGATATGGATAAAGTAATCGAACTGAGAGATATCGTAAAGAATTACCAGATTGGCACTGTTGTAGTAAGGGCACTGAGGTCGGTAAGTGTTGATATCAAAAGGAATGAATATGTTGCCATAATGGGCCCCTCTGGTTCAGGCAAGTCTACACTCATGAATATAATTGGTTGTCTTGATACCGCCACAAGTGGAACATATATACTTAACGGCACCGATGTAAGCCAGATGGACGATGACATGCTTGCTGAGATCAGGAACCGGGAGATAGGCTTCATCTTTCAGACTTTCAATCTTCTGCCAAGATATACTGCGCTCGAGAATGTGACACTTCCACTGATTTATGCCGGAGTGGGCAAATCGGAAAGGGAAGAACTGGCAAAGAAAACCCTTGACCAGGTAGGCCTTGCCGACAGGATGACACATAAGCCCAATGAGTTGTCAGGCGGGCAGAGACAGAGGGTCGCCATAGCACGGGCACTTATCAACAAACCCTCCATTCTCCTTGCCGATGAGCCCACAGGTAACCTCGACAGCAAGACCTCAGCCGATATCATGGCTCTTCTCGATGAGATACACAGCCTTGGCAATACCGTTATCGTGGTAACCCATGAAGAGGATATTGCGAGACATGCTCACAGGATAATAAGGCTGATGGACGGTGAGGTATCATCTGATGCTATGAATGAGAAGTATCACCATACTGTCAGATGACAACGAACAGGCAAGCAGGATGAAGATATATACCAGGGGCGGTGATGACGGGACGACATCCCTGATGGGAGGGAGGAGGCTTCCGAAGTATGACCTGAGGGTTGAATCATACGGTACGGTAGATGAGCTCATTGCCTGGATTGGCCTGATAAGGTCAGGTGACGTTGAGTCAGAAATCTCGGAACATCTGCTTTATCTGCAGGGACAATTGATGTGTGCGGCAGCGGCCCTGGCCACAGACCCGATGAATCCTCCTGTACGAAAAGTATTGCCGGAAGAGAAAGTAATTGTGAGCCTCGAGAATCTGATAGACAGAATGGAGGAGGGGATTCCGAAACTAACCTCATTTATCCTCCCGGGAGGCAATCAGACATCATCATATTGTCATATAGCCCGTTGTGTATGCCGCAGGGCTGAAAGATCGGTGGTAAAGCTGTCTCAGACGGAATCCATTGAACCGATAGTCACACGACTTCTCAACAGAACCTCTGACTTTCTCTTTGTTTTAGCCAGATATATTTTGTACAAGTCAGGCAATGAAGATGTTAAGTGGGTTTACTGATCCCGCTCCGTTTAATTCCCACTCTTGTTTTTTATTATTAAAATAATTTTATATTTGCAACTTTTTAGGAGTAGTAGATTATTATTTATATAAATTCAAATTATGTATTGGACACTTGAATTGGCATCCAAGCTTGAAGACGCTCCATGGCCCGCTACAAAGGATGAGTTGATAGATTACGCTATAAGGTCAGGTGCCCCTATGGAGGTGATTGAGAACCTCCAGGAGATTGAAGACGAGGGTGATATTTACGAGAGTATTGAGGATATATGGCCAGATTACCCAAGTAAGGACGATTTCTTCTTTAACGAAGATGAATACTAGATGAATCAGGAAAGGCCCGCAGAGGGCCTTTCAGTTTTTCCTGAATATATCATTTTTATCCAAAGGTCTTAGTTGTCTCAACCAGACGAATCCCTGCAGCCTTAGTTCCTCGGGATCTTTCAGCAAGGGAGGGTCGAGTGCACCGTCGGGGTTACCGAATTCAGTTACCTCCCGAATGGCACCATCCTCAACAATAATCTCGATGTTGGAGCTTTTTGAGTAGTTTACACCTATCATTTCATCACCCTCGATGAGGTAATATACCGATTCACCGTTTCCCTCCACGAATACTCTGTAGAGTTTGTTATTTTCGAAATAACCTGTCAGGAACCTGCCCTTTATCTGGTTGAACCTGAGCGAATCGACCTGGCTTATTATAAAGGCGCTGTTATATAGCTCCATGCGGTCCATATTCTGGTTCCTGGTGTACATCACTATAGAGTCTGAGGTAAGCTGGTTATCTTCAGACCAGATAACCGGGTTTCCGTACATCCTTATTGTTGAATCCCTGAACGAATAGGAGAGGCTGTCTGCCCTCGACTGAAAATCGTGGCTGTAGATGGTTGAACCGTACCATGCTCTTATCAGCCTGAAGGTTGTGAGTGAGTCAGAAGGGTTGGTAAGTACTACTGCCCTGAGTGTGTCGGCATGCATGTAGAGCGTGTCATTCTCTCCGGCCATCTGGTAAACTGCCCTTTCGGTAACAATGAATTGCTCGGGAGTTTTATAATACCAGGCCAGGTTACCTGTAACGATTGAATTGTTTGCGGTATCGGTTATTATGATATTTCCTGTAGCTATTCCGTACCCTGTCTCCTCTTCATAGTACAGGGTGTCTCCCTCAATCAGCTGCTGGAAGTTGTCAACAGATGCATTGCTCCATATTCTTGAAATCTTGTTTCTGGTGTCGTACCAACCCTGATGTGCGAAAATGCGTATACTGTCGCCGTTGATTTCGGTAGGGCCGGTAAACAGCACAACCTCCGATTCTGAGTTATAATTCATCGTATCGGCTGTTATCACGTAATCCGGTCCTGTTATTTCAATTCCTTCGCTGAAGTGGAACATCCTGTCAGCCGAATAATATATACCTTTTCCGCTTATAAGCTCATCGTCACCGTTTGTTATTCTGCCCCTGGTGTCGTAGTATGCAATACGCTTACTGACGTCATAGTTAATTACGTCGGTGTAGAGTATGGTTTCCTTATCGATTAGTATAACATTCCCACTTACAAATGCCTTCTCGGTGTTTCCATCATAGAACAGGTAGTCGCCGTAGAGATTAAGCGTATCTCCCTGCTCAATCCTGATGTGGCCCCATGCATACACCTGATTCCTTCTATCGTAGTGGTATGCACTGTCACAATACATAATCGCCTCGTTATGCTTTATCCTGACGTTTCCTCTGAAGATAATCAGGTCGGGGTCAATCCTGTCATTCTTACCCATCCTCTCGAAAGAGAGAATCTCAATTTTTCTGGGCTGCTGAAGTGACGGGGCGTATGAATGGGGCAGAGTGGTCAGGAACAAGAATGTGACCATCATCAACCGTAAAGAGAAGATAAAGGAGAATATCCTTTTTATCTCAGCCATTTGCTATACTGGAAATCACACTGTTTGAATTCCGCGCTAACCCTGATATAAGTAACCCCAAACTTCTTTTCTATCCACTCCATGTACCTCTTAGACTGCTTTTCATACAATGCAAATGACTGCAGTAGTTCATAATCATCTCTGAGGTTTGCCTGGTGTGCCGGCACTTCCCTGTCGAGCCTGACGATACGGAAAACCGTGTTTCCGTTGTCATCCCTGGTTTCAAAGGCCTGCGATAATTCACCCACCTTGAGGTTCCTGACCACCTGGTACATCTCCTTGTCAAGTTCCTCAAGAGCGAAGAGGCTTGTTCTGTTTTCGGGGTCACCCTTTACGAACTTGCCACCGTTTATTCTGCTGTCCTTATGTGTTGAGAAGAAACGTGCTGCTGTCTCGAACTTAATGCTGTCTTCTCTTATCAGAGTGGCAATTGAGTCGAGCCTTTGGGTCGCACGTGTTACATCTTCGCGGCTTAACTTCGGTTTGATAAGGATATGACGTGTGTTTATCATGTCACCTCTTCTGTCAATAAGCTGAATTATGTGGAACCCGAATTCAGTTTCGACAACTCTTGAGACTGCATTGTTTTTAAGGCTGAATGCCACTTCGGCGTATTCCTTGGCAAGTCCTCCCCTGGGTTGGAACCCGACTTCCCCTCCTCTTATAGCAGTTCCGGGGTCTTCGGAGTAGAGCCTTGCCATAGTTTCGAAGTTCTTACCGGCCAGGATTTCACTTCTGAGGTCAAGAATCCTCTGACGTGCCATCAGTTTGTTCTCTTCACTTGACGGAGGATCGATCTGAATGACGCTTAGCTCTACCATTGCCGGGATAAGGGGTATACTGTCTTTCGGAATAGAATTATAGAAACGCCTGACCTCAGCGGGGGTAACTGTAATACCCTCTCCGATAGTAGACTGAACTTCCCTTACCAGTCTGGCATTTACCAGCATCTCTCTCAGGTCAGCCCTGATCTCATATATCGACTTATTGAAATAGTTCTCGAGTATCTCTTCCGAGCCTGCCTGAACGATAAACTGGTTTAGCCTCATATTCAGGTCTCCCTCTACAGATGCCGGCGAGACCACAATACTGTCAATCCTGGCCTGGTCGATAAAAAGCTTCTGTATCACAGCCTCCTCAAAAATCTGGCATCGCAGCCTGTCAATTGGTGTACGGTCGCCGCCCATCCTCATCTGGGTGACGGTTTCTTCAATGTCTGAGAGTAGTATCATCTCGTTGCCTACAACCCCGGCAATGGATTCAACCAGCCTCTGGCCGTAAGTATCACGGCTGTTAATGGTTAATGTCAGAAGTAGCGTTATTGGAATCAGGTATTTCTTCATGGTAGCTAATATAATTTATATACATTGGTCCTGATAGCTTCATTGAAAACTCCGTTCTCAAGTTCCTGCAGGAAGTCCATTTTTCTTGTATTCAATATAATAGAACGTATATTGTTCTTTGCGTAGTCAAATGGGGCAAGAGTTGCCCTAAGCCTGTAATCCCTTATCTGCACATAATAGTTGAAGAGTGAGTCTTGTACCTCAAAATATCTGTTGCGTCTCAGGAATTCCTCCTGGTTTTCGATGGTTACAGGAAGCTCCACGAGCAGAGTGCTGAGTGGAATCCACTCTTCGCCGAAGTCATCGAATTTGTCTGCGAACTGATAGCAGTATAGTTCAAGCTGGGCAAGACTCGTTGGTTCAGAAGACCTGAGCAGAAGAGGAACTCTTTCAGGGTTGGGTACATTCGACGGAATCTTGATAAAGAGAGCCTTGACAATATTGCTGTTCAGTACGAATGTTTGGGTGTTTTCGACGTAGTGTCTTTCAATCTCTTCATCACTGATCAGTGTATCGAGCCTGCTGCTGAGCATTTGCTGCTGATACCTGTGAATAAGCAGGTTTGTCCTTATTTCATCAAGCTGTCTTTCAACCTCTGACCTGAATTCAGGCGTAAGGTTCTCTACGGCCTTTAGCTTCAATATCTCTCTTTTGGCCCATCTGTTTATATAGTTCTGTATGATTGCGACGCTGTCAGCGTATGCAGTTCCGGGTTGAATTAGGTAAGGTATCTGGTCGTAGTACAAGACTTTCTCGCCGGCTCTGGCAACAGGAATCCTCTGGGCCTGAGGCTTGAATTCCCTGCATGACGATACAATGAGAGATAGTAAAATGAGACCCGTTGCTAACCTCTTACCTGCCATCCAGTCTTGTTTTAATCTCCTTAAGGAGAGGTTCATTAACCCAAACGGGGTATTTCTTCTTTAATTGTGCAACCCACTTCTCTTCAAGGTAGTCCTGGTAAGCAGAGGAGACCTCCATTCTCACATCTTCAAAGGGTTGAGGTTCTGCCGGATACGTCCTGCTAACCACCAGTACCGATTGCATTCCTCTCCAGCTGATGTTGCTTGTGCCCTTTCTGCCGATATACCTGTCAAGTTCAGGGTCATCTCCGATAGAGAACCTGCCTGATGTAATAACCAGGTTCGTATCCCTTCCGGTGTTGAAACGCTCCATCAGTCGCTTATCGCCGTCGGCCTTCCCTCCGAGTTTTGCGACCTGCCGTGAGAGTGTCCTGATATTTCCGTTGTCGGCACGGCTGTAAATTTTTATATCAGCCGATGGTTCTCCCATGTATTGGTCTCTGGTTTCGATGTAGAAACTTGCCAGGCCGGTACTGTCGGTGTATGGCTTGTTCCATACTTCGCGTGAGTTGATTTCAAACAGCAGCATTCCATCATGAAATTCCTTCACGAGGTACCTGAAATCGGGGTACTTCTCTTCGAGTTTACTCTCCTCGAGGGCTAACAGCATTTCAGAGGCCTTGTTGTCAATCAGTTGCCTTATGATCATGGTGGCGTTACTGCCGTTAAAAGCCATAATATTTGCCTCTGTAAGTTCAGCGAATGATCTGGCCGACAATCTGCCTCCATCGAACTCATAGAGATTACCATTGGGAAGCTCGTCTCTGCTGAAACTGTTTTTTCCTGCTAAGGCCATGGTATCTGCGGTTACTGCAAACCAGCCGATTATCTCGCTGTTTTCACGGTATCTGTACTCTTTTTTAAGTTTCTGTACCAATGATCGCCTTGCAATATTATTCAGATGTGACTCTGAGATACGGGCTTCGAGCATTGACCTGTTCTCCTCGAATGATCCAAGCGGCTTTCGGTCTATCCTTTTAATGATGTGCCAGCCGTAGGGGGTCCTTACCGGCTTTGAGATATCTCCATTTCTTTGCAGGCTGAAGGCAGCGTCTGTAAACTCCTGCACGATGTCACCGGTGCGGAACCATTCAAGTTCACCACCCCGCTCAGCTGATTCCCTGTGGTCTGATGCTTCCCTTGCCACTGTTTCGAATTCAGCTCCCGATATTATTCTCTGGTATATCGCATTGATATCAGCTTCGGCGGTCTTCCAGGCATCTTCAGTGGCTCCCGGAGGCAGCGCCTTCATGATGTGTGCCACCCTTATCTGGCCTGATGAAGGCCTTCTTCCCGTGAGTCGTATTACGTGGTATCCGTAAGGAGTGCGCACCGGCATCGAGATATCACCAGGTTTCATACTATATACAGCGTCTTCGAAGGGCATTATCATCTGGGTGGCGGAGAACCAGCCTAGGTTCCCCCCGTTGGTCATAGCCGACGGATCGTCGGAGACTGCCCTTGCTACAAGTTCGAAAGGTTCTCCCTGTGTCAGCCTTGCCCTTATCTCCATTGCCTTCCTGTATGCTGCCAGGGTATCCTCCGGGGTAGCCTCAGGCCTGCATCCTACCAGGATATGCCAGGCATTTACCTCATACTGGAGGCGGGAGTAAACCTCTCTGACCAGCTTTTCCCTTGCATCGCTGTCTGTGAGATAGCTTCTGGCAAGCTGGTTCCTGTAACCCTCGAATTCCCTTTTGAATGCGATTGTGGTATCGATGCCTTCATCGATAGCCTGGGCAACTTTCAACCTGAAGACAAGGAACTGGTTGAAGTAGTCGTCAAAGTCAGGCTGATCATCGATACCACTGTTCTTTGTAAATAGCCTGACAAACTCTTCAGCTGTGATGCCTGTACTTCCGATTCTCACCAGAATTCGTTCATCAGTCTGGCAGTAAGACCTTGACGGGATAATCAGTAATAACAGAATGACAAGGAGCTTTACCCTGATCATAGTCAGTTGAATTGTTGTTATTCGATTGTCTTTCTACTGTAGTTAGGAGCCTCCCTTGTGATTGTCACATCATGCGGATGGCTCTCAATTACTCCTGAACTGGTGACCCTTACAAACCTTGCCGTCTCCTGGAGTACAGGAATGTCTTTTGCGCCGCAGTATCCCATGCCTGCACGGAGCCCGCCTATCAACTGGAAGACCACCTCTGAAAGAGTGCCCTTATAGGGAACCCTGGCTGCAATTCCTTCCGGGACGAGTTTGCGGATATCATCCTCAACATCCTGGAAATACCGGTCTTTCGACCCCTGCTGCATTGCCTCAATGGAACCCATGCCCCTGTAGGACTTGAATTTTCTTCCACTAAAGATTATGGTTTCACCGGGAGACTCTTCAACACCCGCGAAGAGTGACCCTGCCATTATTGTATCTGCTCCGGCGGCTATCGCTTTTACAATATCGCCTGAGTACCTTATTCCGCCGTCAGCAATGACCGGAATGCCTGATCCGCGCAGTGCCCTTGCGACATTGTAAATTGCCGACAGCTGGGGGATTCCCACACCTGCAATAACCCTGGTGGTACATATCGACCCTGGGCCTATGCCTACTTTTACCGCATCGGCTCCTTCATCTGCCATCTTTTTTGCCGCTTCGGGAGTCCCTATGTTACCTGCAATAATCTGAAGGTCGGGATAATGCTTCCTTATCTCCCTGAGCATCTCAATGACACCTTTTGTGTGTCCGTGAGCCGTGTCAATTGCAATCGCATCAACCTGTGAGCCAACAAGAGCCTCTACCCGTTCAAGTGTGTCGGCGGCTATTCCGACAGCTGCGGCGACTCTGAGTCTTCCCTTGTCATCCTTGCATGAATTTGGCCTGTCATTGGTCTTCGTAATATCCTTGTAGGTAATAAGTCCTATCAGCTTTCCGTTTTCATCAACAATCGGCAGCTTCTCTATTTTGTGTTTCTGAAGTATACGCGCCGCTTTCTCGAGATTAGTGTGGTTGTCGGCGGTTATCAGGCTGGTTGTCATTACCTCTGTAATCTTGCGGCTATAATTCCTTTCAAACCTGAGGTCTCTGTTGGTAACTATTCCCTTCAGCACCTTGTTGCTGTCAATCACCGGTATTCCGCCAATCTGGTACTCCTTCATAAGGTTGATTGCTTCAGCGACATTGGCATTGTCATTTATTGTGACCGGATCGTAGATCATTACATTCTCGGCTCTTTTAACGACCTTAACCTGTGCAGCCTGCTTTTCAACCGACATATTCTTGTGAATAACCCCTATACCACCCTCACGGGCAATTGCAATTGCCAGGCCTGCCTCAGTAACTGTATCCATCGCTGCCGATACTATCGGGGCTTTGAGCTGAATGGTTCTTGTAAACCGTGTTGTGAGGTCAACTTCCCGCGGGAGCACCTCACTGTAAGCAGGAATAAGAAGAACATCATCAAATGTAAGTCCTTCAAAAAGCATCTTTTCCTCTAGGAATGACATAGTTCTGCTGATTAAATTTTGGGTCGCAAATTACAAAAAAAATACCGGTTGGTAAAACCGGTGCCGGCTACACTCCATATTTTTACAAAATGTGCTATATTTCACCCAAAATCAATATCTTAAACTGAGTTCTCAAGTACTTATGCCAATCCGCCCCGACATAGACAAGCTGAAGCAGGTACTTACCAGGTATTGGGGATACACCTCTTTTATGCCTTTGCAGGAGGAGATAATCATGTCAGTGGTGTCAGGAAGGGATACCCTGGCACTGATGCCTACGGGCGGAGGCAAGTCGGTAACATTCCAGGTACCGGCTCTGGCATCTGATGGTATATGTATAGTTGTCACTCCCCTTGTGGCGTTAATGAGAGACCAGGTGATAAGGCTCAGAAGCATGGATATCAAGGCTCAGGCAATACACTCAGGGATGACCAGGGAGGAGATTGACATTGCACTTGAGAATTGTGCATACGGAGACTACAAGTTCCTGTATATCTCGCCTGAACGTATAGCCACGTCATTGTTTCAGGCAAGGGTACAGAAGCTTAACGTGAACCTGATTGCAGTAGACGAGGCACACTGTATATCGCAATGGGGTTACGATTTCAGGCCATCATATCTGAAAATTGCCATGCTGAGAGACCTGGTTCCTCAGAATGTGCCGCTGCTTGCATTGACGGCCACAGCCACGTCGCAGGTTGCATCTGACATAATGGAAAGGCTGAGGTTCAGGGAACCCAACTTACGGAAGACAAGCTTCAAAAGACCCAATATATCATATATTGTAAGAAATGTTGAGGACAAGGGCAGTTACCTTTCTGATACGATAAGGAAGATTAAGGGTAGCGGGATAGTATATGTAAGGAACCGGAAGAAGTCGAAGGAGATTGCAGAACTACTGGCCGGCAGGGGCATAACCGCAGATTTCTATCATGCAGGCCTGCCACCCGAGATGCGTGAAAGGAAACAGGGTGCCTGGAGCACGGGTACCACCAGGGTAATTGTCGCTACCAATGCCTTCGGCATGGGGATCGACAAACCCGATGTAAGGTTCGTGGTGCACTGGGACATACCCGACAGCATAGAGTCATATTTTCAGGAGAGCGGAAGGGCGGGCCGTGACAGCAAGGAGTCATGGGCCACGCTGATATGGAACGAAGAGGATAAGAGAAGGCTTCTCGACTCTGTAAGGCATCGTTTTCCGCCGGTGGACAAGATCAAGGATGTATATGATGCACTGGGGAATTTTCTTGATATTCCGATAGGGTCGGGAAAGAATAATGTCTATGATTTCAATATGGCTGAATTCGTCACACGGTTCAGACTTCCTGTTGCAGAGAGCTTTAACAGCCTCGTTTTCCTCCAGCGCGAGGGCTATATCGAATTCACTGAAGAGATAAACAATCCTTCGAGGGTCCATTTTCTGGTTGGACGCGACGATCTGTACAAATTTCAGGTTGCAAATGAATCATTCGACAGCTTCATTAAGCTTCTTCTCAGGTCGTACACAGGCATGTTTTCTGATTATGTTCCTATCAATGAGGAGTTTCTGTCAAAGAAAACAGGTGCGACACGCGATACCATATACCAGTATCTTACGAGACTTGCCTCGCACCATATAATAAGCTTTATACCCGGGAAGAAGACTCCGCTGATAATCTTTACAGAGGAACGGCTTGACAGGAAAGCGTTGATAATCTCACCCGACAATTATCTTAAAGTAAAGGAGAAGTACCAGTTCCGCATGGAGAAAATGCTTGAGTATGTTGAGAATGAAACCAGGTGCAGGGTATCAGTGCTTCTGAGCTATTTCGGTGAGGAGAGTGACCGGTGCGGCTTATGTGACACATGCCGGAGCCGCAATGAGCTTGAACTTAGCAAGTATGAGTTTGACCTGATACTTGCTGAGATAAAGACGAGGCTCGGCAGCGAGGATCATGATGCAGCATCGTTGGTTAAATCAATTGAATATCAGGAAGAAAAGGTGGTTCGTGTTGTTCGCTGGCTGCTCGATCACAACAAGCTCGATACCGATGTGATGAATAAATTAAGGTGGAGGAGTGCTTAATTCTCTGGTATTGCTCTTATAATTGAATTATTTTTGCCTGGAAATTTTAAGGTGTCATGGAAGATTCCAAAAACGGTGTATATACTCCCGGCGTTATTGAGTTTATTGCGGTAGCCGATCAGTTCTGCAAACACCTTGTAAGGGTGAGCAGTTACAGGCCTTCTGAATTCATCTCAATAATGCAGAGGCTGTTGCCCTTCCTTTATCTTAAGGCCCTCGGGCTGCCGAAATTTGAGCCGGTTTTTGAAGAGGGAAATGAGCGGTTTGTAAGAGAAGAGGAGTACAATCAGATAGAGTCGGCAATTGCAACTCTGCTTGGACAGTATGACAGCTTTGAGGAACCCTGGGACCAGTACCTTCATGAAAGCGGAGAGCCCTCAGCAGCTTCAGTATCTGAATATCTTGCCGATATGTACCAGGACGTCAAGGATTGTTTGCTGCAGTACAGGACAGGTACAGAAGATGTTATGAATGATGCGATATGGGAGTGCAGCATGAACTTCGAAACGGTATGGGGTAAGAAGTTACTCAGTGTTCTCAGGGCAATGCATCGCCTTGCCTTTTCAGGTACAGTGATTGACGATCAGGCTCATAAAGGTCCTGGTTTGGAGGAGAGGTCTGATGACCTGTCAGACTGGTTTTTATCAAGGAGACAAAAGGAGTATGGAGACGAGTAAGCTTAACCATTTCGCTGCCGAGATAAGTGATGAGGAGCTGAACAGTTATAGTTGCAGGAGCTTTAGCGGAGATATCGTATTGATAGACACACCGGAACGTTTTAATGAGATATTGCCTGAATTGCGGAGAACGAGAGTTTTTGGCTTTGACACTGAGACAAGGCCCGCTTTCAAAAAGGGACAGAAGAACAGGGTTGCCCTGCTGCAGCTTTCCACAACCAGCAAGGCTTACCTTATAAGGTTGAATATGATAGGATTGACACCAGGTCTGGTAGATATACTTTCCGACCAGGGAACCATAAAAGCCGGAGTGGCGATACATGATGACATAAAGTTCCTGCAATCAAGGCGGCAATTCAAACCGGGAGGTTTCATCGACCTTCAGTCGGTAGCGGTTGAGAACGGCATAAAAAACCTGGGTCTGAAGAAGCTGGCAGCCATTTTTCTGGGTTTCAGAATTTCGAAAAAGCAACAGGTAACAGACTGGGAAGCTGAAACCCTTTCGGAGGCACAGATGGTATATGCTGCAACTGATGCATGGATATGTTATGAGATTTACACCAGGTTGCTGGAGACAGGTTGCCTGGAAAGGAGTAAGGAGGAAAAGAGATGAAGAAGGTACCGGCAAAGCAGGCAGGGGCAGTAAAAATAGTGCTCAAGTCAGGAAAAGACCAGTCGATGATGCGATATCACCCCTGGGTATTTTCAGGGGCAATCAAGAAGATTTTTGGTGAACCTTCGGAGGGCGACATAGTTGAGGTCTATGACAACAAGGAGACATTCCTGGGTGCGGGTCACTTCTCGCCGGGGTCGATCGCTGTAAGGATACTGTCGTTCAACACCCGCGATATAGGCCAGGTTTTCTTTCGCGATACTATCAACCGGGCTGTAAGCTACAGGGCCAGCCTTGGATTTGACGGTACAGGCGAAACGACAATGTTCAGGCTTATTCACGGTGAGGGCGACGGACTTCCCGGGCTTATAGCCGATTACTACGACGGTGTTGTTGTGCTACAATTTCATTCTGTGGGAATGTACCGGTCGAGAGATATCATCACGGGCATTTTGCAGGAAACCCTTGGTTCCCGAATAACCGCGATATACGATAAGAGTCAGAATACTCTGCCATTCAAGGCAGGAATGGAGCCTTTAAATGGATATCTCGCCGGCTCTTCTGAGGGGCGTACAGTGGTTAAGGAGAATGGTTATAGTTTTGAGGTTGACTGGGTTACGGGACAGAAGACCGGATTTTTCATCGATCAGCGCGACAACAGGAGAATGGCTGGAGCCTATAGCAGGGGGCGCAGGGTGCTGAACCTTTTTGGTTATACAGGTGGTTTCACAGTATATGCCCTGAAGCAGGCTGAACTTGTTCATAGTGTTGACAGCTCGGCAAATGCCTCTGAAACGGCCGGGCGAAATGTGATGCTTAACTACGGTAATGAGGCTGCACATGAGGCATTTACATCGGATGCCTTCGGGTTTCTTGCCGAGGCAAAGGAGAAATATGACATGATAATACTTGACCCACCGGCGTTCGCAAAGCACAATAATGTCCTTGCAAATGCACTTCAGGGTTATAAGCGCCTGAATATAAAGGCCATTGAAAACATAAAGCCTGGAGGTATTATCTTCACTTTTTCATGTTCGCAGGTTGTGAGCCGTGAGAACTTCAGGAAGTCGGTTTTTGCAGCAGCAGCAAACACCGGGAGGAAGGTAAGGATATTGCACCAGTTGTCACAGCCGCCGGATCATCCTGTGAATATTTATCATCCTGAGAGTGAGTATCTCAAGGGATTAGTGTTGCATGTTGAATAGAGTCTTTGATGGAAAAGAACATCACGATAATTGCACGCAAGCTTGGCTTGCAGGACTGGCAGGTCGAGAACACGGTCAGGTTGCTCGATGACGGGGCAACCGTTCCTTTTATAAGCCGATACCGGAAGGAGATGACGGGAAGCCTCGATGAGGTTGCCATACTGTCGATTAAGAATCAGTATGATAAGCTCAAGGAGCTTGACAAGAGGAGGGAGGCTATAATCAAGTCAGTGGAGGAGCAGGGTAAAATGACGCCTGAACTGATGGATCGTTTTATGAATACTTCAGGTATGGCTGAGCTTGAGGATATGTACCTTCCCTACAGGCCCAGGAGGAGAACCAGGGCCACGATAGCCCGGGAAAACGGACTCGAGCCGCTGGCTATGCTTATACTTGCACAGTCGGAGAGGGATCCTGAATCGAAAGCAGAAGCTTTTCTTGGTGAGAATGTACCTGATGTGGCGGCAGCACTGGCCGGAGCATGCGATATTATTGCAGAGCTGGTGAACGAGAATGAGAAGGCAAGGAACGGTATGCGGCGGCTGCTTGACAGGGATGCTGTTATAACATCTAAGGTGGTGAAGGGTAAGGAGAATGAAGGGGTCAAGTACAGCGATTACTTCGATTGGAGTGAATCATTGAAAAGATGTCCGTCACACCGTATACTGGCCATGATGAGGGGTGAGGAGGAGGGTTTCCTGCGACTGCAGATAGGGCCAAGGAGGGAAGATGATGCCATTGAACAACTTGAGAGGATATTCGTGAAGGGCAACAATCGCTCGTCTGACCTGGTGAAATCTTCTGTTTCAGATGCTTACAGGAGGTTGCTGATGCCCTCACTTGAGACTGAATTCAGGAAGAGTTCAAAGGAGAGGGCCGATGAGGAGGCGATTGCCGTCTTTGCAATGAATCTGAGGCAACTGCTGCTTGCATCACCTCTTGGTGAAAGCAGGGTTCTTGCAATCGACCCGGGTTACCGCACCGGTTGCAAGGTGGTTTGTCTAGACTCGCAGGGTAACCTGCTGCATAATGAGACGATATTTCCGCACCCTCCGCAGAATGAGACAGCACTTTCAGTAAAGAAGATATTGAACCTGGTTGAATCACATAAGATTGAGGCAATCGCGATTGGCAACGGAACCGCGGGCAGGGAGACAGAGGAGCTGGTTCGGTGGATCAGGTTTGGCAGGGAGGTAAGGATCTTCCTTGTTGATGAATCGGGGGCTTCAGTCTATTCTGCATCAGATGTGGCCAGGGAGGAGTTTCCTGAATATGATGTAACGGTAAGGGGTGCGGTTTCGATTGGGAGGAGGCTGGTTGATCCGCTTGCAGAGCTGGTTAAGATTGATCCCAAATCGATAGGAGTGGGCCAGTACCAGCACGATGTCAACCAGCAAAATCTGCAGACGTCTCTTGATGAGGTTGTTATGAGCTGCGTGAATGCCGTGGGTGTGGAGGTAAACACTGCAAGCAAGCATCTGCTTACCTATGTCTCGGGTCTCGGTCCGCAACTGGCAAAGAATATAGTTGACTACAGGAGGGAAAACGGTCCATTCAGGTCGAGGCAGGAGCTGCTTAAGGTAAAGAGGATGGGAGAGAAGGCATTTGAGCAGTCGGCAGGGTTTCTGAGGATCAGGAATGCCGGGAACCCTCTTGATTCCAGTGCCGTGCATCCCGAGAGTTATCACATCGTATCGCGAATGTCATCTGATATGAAGTGTTCGGTGAGTGATCTGATAAACGATGAAACAAAGCGAAAAGAGATAAAGCCTGAAAGATATGTTACCGATACGGTAGGTCTGCCCACCCTTAAAGATATAATTCAGGAGCTGGCCAAGCCGGGGAGGGATCCCAGGGCTGTCATAGAAGATTTCAGGTTCGCTGATATACATTCCGTTGACGACCTGCGTGAAGGAGAGGTGGTTCCCGGAATTGTTACAAACATAACGAAGTTTGGTGCTTTTGTTGACATCGGTGTAAAACAGGATGGTCTGGTGCATATTTCCAATCTGGCCGACAAGTTCGTTGTTGACCCCTCTGCCGTGGTTAAGCTCCGGCAGCATGTAATGGTGAAGATAATCGCGGTCGACAGGGAGAGAAAGAGAATACAGCTCTCGATGAAGGGTGTTGATCAGAAGAAAACTTAATCCCATAATAATTGATTATGAACAGAAGATTAATTAATTCCATGATGCTGGTTGCGCTGATACATGTTGTCTCGTGCACCGGTAAGGCGCCGAAGGTATTGCCTCCGGTTGCGGAAAAGATTCCTCACCGGCTCGAAGCCCACGGAGATGTGAGGATTGACAACTACTACTGGATGAGGCTATCTGATGAGCAGAAAACCGCTGAGGTGCCTGACGAGCAGACCAGTATGGTTCTCGCTTACCTGAATGCTGAGAATGAGTACAAGGATGCAGTAATGAAGCATACTGAAACACTTCAGGAGACTCTTTTTGCCGAGCTTGTTGGCAGAATAAAGGAGGATGATTCATCAGTGCCTTACCTCGACAATGGTTACTACTATTATGTAAAGTATGTGGAAGGTAAGGAGTATCCGATGTATTACAGGAAGAAAGCTGAGGAGGGAGCTGCCGATGAGTTGCTTCTCGATGTGAACCTGCTTGCAGAGGGTCAGGCATACTGCCAGGTTTCTGGTGTGAGCGTCAGTCCTGACAACAGGATTCTTGCATATGGTCTCGACCTCGTAAGCAGAAGAATGTATTCCATAAACTTCATAGATCTCTCTACAGGTGAGCTGCTTGGTGAGAAGATAGTCAATACCACGGGGCAGGTTGTATGGGCAGAGGACAGCAAAAACATCTTCTATGTGGTTCGTGACCCTCAGACCCTCAGGTCGTACAGGGTAATGAGATATAAACTTGGAACAGGCGGCAGGAGTGATGTGGTTTTTACCGAGGAGGATGAGACTTTCAGTGTCTCCGTCAGCAAGACCAAGAGCAGAAAGTACATTTTACTCAACTCATCACAGACTTTAAGTACTGAAGTCAGAATAATCGACGCTGCAAAGCCTGAGTCAGGCTTCAGGGTGCTGGAACCGAGGGCTCAGAATCATGAATACAGGGCAAACCACCTTAACGGGTATTTCTATATCCGCACCAATATTGACGGTGCGATGAATTTCAAGCTTGTACGGACACCTGATAACATGACCGGGAAGGAGAACTGGGTTGAGGTAATTCCGCACCGCGATGATGTGTTGCTGCAGGGATCGGAATTGTTTGATAATTATATTGCTGTCAGTGAGAGGATTAATGGTCTGAATAATATAAGGATAATGAACCTTGCCGATGGCACCGGTCATTATATCGATTTTGGCGAGTCAGCCTACACCGCGGGAATAAATGTGAATATGGTTCCATCATCAACTGTTCTGAGATACAGCTACTCATCACTTACCACTCCCAATTCGGTTATCGACTACGATATGGAGACCCGTACACGTACCGTGCTGAAAGAGGATGAGGTGCTGGGTGGTTTTGACAAGAACAACTATCAGTCAGAGAGGTTCTGGGTCAAGGCGACAGACGGCACCATGGTTCCGGTTTCGATCGTCTACAGGAAGGGCTTTGTGAAAAACGGCAGGGCTCCGTTATTGCTTTATGCCTATGGTTCATACGGCAGTTCGACCGATCCGTCATTCAGATCAGGAATACTCAGCATTCTCGATCGCGGCTTTGCATATGCCATTGCCCACGTAAGAGGAGGAAGTGAGATGGGAAGGCAATGGTATGAAGATGGCAAGCTGCTGAACAAGATTAACACCTTCACTGACTTCAATGATTGCGCCCAGTATCTGGTTGATAACAGGTATACCTCCGCCAACAGGCTGTTTGCCATGGGAGGCAGTGCCGGGGGGTTGCTTATGGGTGCAATAGTCAATATGAGGCCTGACCTGTACCGTGGCGTTGTCGCGGCCGTTCCATTCGTCGATGTCGTGACCACAATGCTCGATCCGACCATACCTCTTACCACTTTTGAATGGGATGAGTGGGGAGACCCCAGGCAGAAGGAGTACTATGACTATATGCTATCCTATTCACCTTACGATCAGGTAAGGGCGATGGCCTATCCCAACATACTTGTGACCACAGGATTCTGGGATTCTCAGGTACAGTACTGGGAACCAGCAAAGTGGGTGGCTAAGCTGAGGGAAATGAAGACCGACAATAACATGCTTATCATGGACTGCAATATGAAGACAGGGCATGGAGGAGCATCGGGCCGATTCGAGAGATTGAGGTCTACGGCACTTCAATACGCCTTCATGCTTGATCTGGCGGGGATAGGGAAATAAGGACTGCCAGTCGGTATAATCTATAAACAGCGAAGCGGGGGTCGATTGCCCCCGCTTCGGTTTTGTATGGTTCATTCCGGCGGTCTGAATGCCGGTTCGTCTTATGTTATCTTCTGCCCTGCTGTTGCTCGGCCGATACCGGCTTTCTCGGGAATTTTCCATCCATCATGGCGGCATTGTATGCAAGTGTGGCAATCACAACAGCGTTATGCCTGAGGTCGTCCATAAGCAGGCGCTCGTAGGTATCCATTATGGTATGGTATCCGCGGCTATATTCAATTGGGTCCTGTATGAACTGGAATCCTGGCAGGCCTACACCGTCAAAAGAGACGTGGTCGGTACTTCCGGTATTCCTGATGGTTATGGTTGAGCATCCCAGTTCGGCAAATGGCTTGAACCACTCTTCAAAAAATGGGCGAGCTCCTTCATTGCCCTGCAGATATACGCCCCTGAATTTACCAGTGCCATTATCCATGTTGAAATAGACCTGGTATTTGTCATAGCCCGGGAGCTGTTCTCTTGTCTGCGCTGCGACAAGGTATTTCTCCACATATCCCCTTGATCCGTGCAATCCCTGCTCTTCACCACCCCAGAGGGCAACCCTGATGGTTCTCCTTGGCTTAATGCCAAGCTCGTTGAGAATCCTGAGCGCCTCGATCATTACAATACCACCTGAAGCATTGTCAGCTGCTCCTGTCGAACCATGCCATGCATCCCAGTGACCTCCAAGAAGCACGATCTCATCCTTAAGTTTCGGATCGCTACCTGGAATCTCACCCATTACGTTATAAACCTTATTGATAGTGTTGAAACTGTTCTGAATGTCAATCTCCATCTCAACGGGAATATTGCGTGCGAGCATCCTTTCCATCCTTCCGAACGCTTCAATGGGCAGGTTAACCTGACATGTCGGTTCGGGGTTACCCATAGTGTGACCTGCACCTGTTGAGCGGGGTACATTGAAACTGCCTGAGTTATTCAGAATCACGCCTACCTCTTCCTTGACAAGAAACTCTGTTATCTGCCTGCGGAGAGTCATCTGATTCATTACATTTGGCTGACCACCGGCCTGGGCTTGCTGGGGTCTTCCGCCACCGGCGGGAGTCTGCTGTGCTGCAGGGGGATTGGCCATTGCCTGAAGTTCCTCATCGGTATATCTTCTTGCAAGAGGTTGAAAGCTAACCCTGTAGGTTGCATTTGATGGCAACATGACGATTCTACCCTTAAGTTTACCGGCATATTTTGCAAAGTCCTCTTCAGACTGGATATCAACCAGAATTACATCGCCTTTAATGGTACCGTTTGTACTGCCTGTCCATGCAACAGGATTTGCAGTGAAAGAGGCGTAATATGGCTTGGTCATTGCGACATAGGTCTTGTGATTATCCCATCCACCCCTCGTGAAATCGCGCACTTCCTCTATACGGACATTCTTGAAGCCGTACTCCTCCATCTTCTTCTTGGCTATCTGATTGGCTCTGTCAAGACCGTCCGATCCGGTCAGTCGGTGCCCTGAATAGTCAGTCAGCCAGAATGATAGCTCCTCTATCTCAGATTTGTTGAATCCTTCGTTCTTGATTTTTTCAACTACTGCCGGGTCTGGCTTGTAAACCTGGGCCTGCAGGAATAGGGAAAAAGTTATCAAAAGAAGAATCATAGTGGTAATTTTCTTAACTCTCATAACGGTTGATTTTTGGTTTGCAATCTGGTTTGTTAAAATGTAAAAGTAATTACTGGCTCTATTGATGGTTTCTGGAAGTATGTGATTTAACATTAATTAACTGTAAATTTGTGATTTTGTAAAATTGGGGAAGATGATATTTCCAGACAGCTATGAGAGTAAGATCGGGTTCGACCGGATAAGGGAACTATTAACCGGGTATTGCTCGGGAGTTACGGGGCGGGAGTTGGTTGAAACCATTGAATTCTCCGACTCATATTCCGAAATCAGAGGCCTGATCGACCAGACCGGTGAGATGCAGGAGATTCTATCCTCGGTTAATCCAATCTATTTTGATAATGAACTGGATATCAGGCAGCCACTTGGTAAGATCAGGGTTGAAGGTGCATATGCAACAGAGGAGGAGTTGTTCTGCCTTAAAAGGCACCATGAATCGCTGATATCTTTACTGGCATATTTTAAAAAAGCCGATCAGGGCAGGTATCCGGAGTTAATGAGGCTGGCAGCTGAGGTGAAATTCTATCCCGCCGTTATCGATCAGATAGACCGGATTCTTGACCGCAATGGTTTAATGAAGGATACCGCCTCTCAAAGACTTAAAGAGATCAGGACAGAAATAAAGAGTCTGTCAGCACAGGTAACCCGCAGGCTTCAGTCGGTTCTGAAGAGTGCCCGAACCGAGGGGATCGTTGATGCCGATGCCTCAGTCTCGGTGAGGAATGGCAGGTGTGTAATCCCCGTAAATGTCTATAACAAGAGGAAGATGCCGGGTCTCGTACATGATCAGTCAGCATCGGGAAAGACTGTTTACATTGAACCCTCAGGTGTTGTTGAGCTCAATAATGATATCATTGATCTTGAGCATGAAGAGAAGCGAGAGATTGTGAGAATTCTGACAGCTGTTTCAGACAATCTGAGACCCTATATTGATGACTTGCTTGACTCGTCGTCCTACCTTGGTAAAATGGATTTTATCAAGGCAAAGGCACTCCTCGGTAACAGGATTGGTTCAGTAAAGCCATTGTTTTCTGACGCACCACACCTGAAATGGTACGGAGCCGTTCATCCTCTTCTTTTCATAACCTTCGAAAAGCAGCCTGACCGGCATGTTGTTCCTCTCGACCTGAATCTTGCAGAAGAGAGCAGGATAGTCGTGGTTTCAGGGCCTAATGCAGGGGGCAAGTCGGTATGCCTTAAGACAATAGGGCTTCTTCAGTATATGCTGCAGTGCGGAATGACAATACCTGTCAGGGAGGGTTCTGAGGCAGGTGTGTTCGCAAAGATATTCATAGATATTGGTGACGAGCAGAGCATTGAGAATGATCTTAGCACCTATAGTTCGCATCTTCTTGCCATGAAGCATTTCCTGAAGTATGCAGGCAATGACACACTGGTGTTGATCGATGAATTCGGGTCAGGCACTGAGCCGGTAATCGGAGGGGCCATTGCCGAGGCGATACTGGGTGAGCTCAACAGGCTTGGAGTTTATGGTGTCATCACTACCCACTACACCAACCTGAAGCATTTTGCGTCAAATACCCCCGGGGTTGTAAACGGAGCCATGCTGTTTGACAATCATATCATGCAACCCCTGTTCAGGTTGGTTACGGGAAGACCGGGAAGTTCATTTGCATTTGAGATTGCCGGCAAGATAGGATTGCCACAGCATGTGTTAAACGAAGCTTCCGACAAGGCAGGAAAGGATCATATCTTGTATGACAAGATTCTGAGAGAGATAGGGCGTGACAGACGATACTGGGAAAAGAAGCGCGATTCGGTGCGGAGGCTCGAGAAGAGGCTTTCGGAGATGGAGTCTGAGTATGAAGAGGGCTTGAAGACAATCGGCCAGAAGAGAAAAGAGATAATATCGTCAGCCAGGAAGGAGGCAGAAGAGATATTGAATGGTGCAAACAGGATTATCGAGAATACTGTCAGGGAGATAAGGGAGGCTGAGGCGGAGAAGGAGAGGACACGTCAGGCCAGGCATAAGCTTGAGGCTGTCAGGAAGGAGTTGCTGTCAGAAGGTTCTGAACCCGACCAGTTGAGAATAAAGAGGAAAGCAGAAGCCAGGTCGGGTGGCCGGCAGAAAGATAAAAGGCCTCATACTGAGGGTAAGCACGAGAACAGTAAACTGTCAGCCGGCAGCTACGTGAAGATAACCGAATCTGATTCGGCCGGAATAGTCGAGGAGATTAATGACAAGATTGCCACTGTAGCATTCGGTAACGTATTGGTAAGGCTGCCCGTTGAGAAGCTGATGCCTGCCTCGAAGGCAGAGTATGAACGTCAG
>CAYUOS010000008.1:0-39413 GCA_964446435.1 uncultured Rikenellaceae bacterium
AGGGCAGAAGCATAGGTCTGAGCGATGAGTTTATATCAGGGCTGTTCGACTTCAGACACAAGGAGTCGCTCAGGCAACAGGATAAATCGGAAAATAAAGAGTAAATTTCTACCCATAAACAGTCAGGTTGGAAACAATCACAATAAACAGCAGCGAAGGCCGGTCGCAGATAATGATAGGCGCAGACTGGAGGAGTGTTACAGGCATGATACCGGTGAGGGGGACAGTGATAATCACTGATGAGAACGTGAAGAGGCTCTATGGCGGTTTTTTTCCTGAGTGCCATGTGATAACAATCGAACCCGGAGAGAGGAGTAAGTCACTTTCAACTATAGGCAATATCGTTGAGGAGTTGCTGCAGGCCGGAGTTGACAGGGAGGGATTCATACTCGGTATCGGAGGAGGGGTTGTGTGCGACATTGCCGGTTTCACAGCTTCGGTTTATATGAGGGGAGTAAGGTTCGCCTTCGTGTCAACAACGCTACTCTCACAGGTCGACGCCAGCACCGGAGGCAAGAACGGCGTCAACTCCAGATCGGCCAAGAATACCATAGGTGTATTCAATAATCCTGAGTTTGTTATTTGTGATCCACAGATGTTGCTTACACTCCCCGATGATGAATACAGATCGGGGCTTGCCGAGCTGGTGAAGGCGGCTCTTATACGCGATGAGGAACTGCTGGAACTGATTGAGGACAATTGTGACAGGATAATTGACAGGGAGAGAGAGACCATGCTGACTCTCATAACACGTGCAGTAAGAATCAAGGCTTCAATAGTAGGGGCAGACATGCATGAGGCAGGCGAAAGGCGCCTTCTCAATTTTGGCCATACCCTTGGGCATGCTGCCGAGCTTGAGTATGGGATACTTCATGGTCAGGCTGTTGCATGGGGTATGGTTAAGGCGATGGAGTATTCTGCCGAGAAAGGGTACCTTGGAGCTGAAACCATAACCAGGGTGTCGGCGCTGTTTGAGAGGCTTGACCTTCTTCCGCGGGTTGAACCAGATAATGAGATTGTTGCCGGCCGCATTGTATACGACAAGAAAAGGTCGGGCAATGAGCTCAACTTTGTTTTTCTCGAAAGGCCCGGAAGCGCATTCACCGGTAAGGCAGGTATTGAGGATATAGCAAGGTTCATAATGAACAAAAGAGTATAGGGGGGGATATGTCAGTTACTTTTAATTCGGGAAGGATAAGCGGCCGTATTGAGGCGCCGCCATCGAAAAGCTATATGCAGAGGGCAATTGTTGCTGCCTTGCTGTGCCATGGCGAAACGGTTATTATGAATCCTTCATGGTGTGATGACTCGGTGGCTGCCCTGGAGATTGCCGGATTGCTCGGTGCCGTGGTTGCCAGGGAGCCTGACAGGGTAACAATAAGGGGAGGCCTGAATCCGTCAGGAACGACTCTTAATTGCGGAGAGTCGGGACTTGCCCTGAGGATGTTCTCTGCAGTGGCGGCGATGACCGGAAAGTCGATGGTACTTACCGGAGAGGGTTCGCTCACCAAAAGACCTGTTGGTATGATAGAGAAGCCTCTTATAACACTCGGGGCTGCAGTGACTACCAATGATGGGCGGCTTCCCATCATGGTTGAGGGTCCGCTTAAGGGAGGGATCGTGGAAGTAGACGGTTCGGTGAGTTCACAGTTTCTGACCGGACTGCTTTTTGCGCTTCCATTAGCCGAAAACGACAGTGTGATAAATCTTGTCAATGCTACGAGCAAACCATATATAGACATGACGGTCGGAATTCTGGAAGAGTTTGGCATCAGGGTAAAGAACAGGGATTACCGTGAGTTTCTTATCAGAGGAAGACAGACGTATCAACCTGTGACCATGAAGGTTGAAGGTGACTGGAGCGGGGCGGCGTTTTTTCTTGTAATGGCTGCTGCTGCAGGAGAGCTGACGGTGGGCAATCTTAAGAGCGACTCCCTTCAGGCCGACAGAAGAGTGCTCGATGTACTTCGGCTTGCCGGTGCTGATGTTGAGGTAAGGCCAGATGAGGTAACTGTCAGGAAGGCAGCGCTGAAACCTTTTTTGTTTGACATAAGCGACTGTCCTGACCTGGCACCACCACTTGCAGTCCTTGCGGCGGCATGCAGGGGTAAGAGCGTACTTACGGGCACCGAAAGACTTAATGTAAAGGAGAGCAGCAGGGGAGATAATATCAGGGCCAACCTTAAGAAGCTGGGAGCTGTCGTGAGGATTGAGAACGGAATAATTGAAATAGAGGGAAAAGGTCTGCTATGGCATTCGGCTACAAGGTCATTCAATGACCACCGCATGGCAATGGCTATGGCTGCCGCATCGGTGCTTTCAGCAGATGGTGTTACAGTCGACGGAGTGGAGTGCATCAACAAGTCATATCCTGGTTTTCTGGCTGATTTTGTTGCGGCAGGAGGGCGGTGGACAGGGGATATCAGATGTCAGATTAACGATTAACGATTGCTCCCGATGGTCGCGAACTCGGCGCAGGGCGCAGGGCGCAGGGCGCAGGGCAGGGGGCGCAGGGCGCAGGGCGCAGGGCAGGGGGCGCAGGGTAGGTAGTGATAAGGGATATTAAATACAGATAGTTATGAATAGTTTTGGGAGGTTGTTCAGGGTTAATATTTTCGGGGAGTCGCATGGGCCGGCGGTTGGGATTACCATAGACGGGTGCCCGGCAGGCATTCCGCTTGACGTTGATGAGATGGTTGAGGCGCTGGCGCGCAGGAGGAGCGGCAGGCCAGGTACCACGCCGAGGGCAGAGCGTGATATTCCCGAGATACTCAGCGGGGTTTACAGAGGGTTTACTACCGGCGCTCCCGTAACGGTAATAACCAGGAACAATGACACGAGGTCTGAGGATTATCCCGATTCAACAAATGTTCCCAGGCCCGGTCATGCCGATTTCACGGCCCACATCAAATACAGGGGCTTTACCGATCATCGTGGCGGCGGGCACTTCTCGGGACGGTTGACATGGGGGCTGGTTGTCGCCGGGGTGATTGCCCGGAAGATACTTGGTGATGTGACAATAACAGCCGGGCTTATATCGGCAGGTGGAACATCTGATATTGAAAATGCCGTTACAGAGGCACAGAAGGATAACGATACCATAGGAGGATTGGTTGAATGCAGGGTTGACGGCCTGCCGGCAGGACTTGGAGAACCTTTCTTCCAATCGGCAGAATCGGCAATAAGCGCAATCGTCTTTTCAATACCTGCAGTAAAGGGCATTGAGTTTGGCAACGGGTTTGCCGCAGCCTCGTTGAGGGGATCGGTAAACAATGACCCGATTGTGACGGCAGACGGCACGACACTAACCAATAATGCCGGAGGAATAAACGGAGGAATCACAAACGGCAACCAGCTCGTTTTCAGGGTAGCGATAAAACCTGCATCAAGCACAGGGGTAGAGCAGAAGACCATTGATCTGACCACCGGAAAGATCACAAGCCTCACAGTCGGGGGTCGACACGACACCCTTATTGCCTTAAGGGTGCCGGTGATACTTGAATCTGCAACGGCTATTGCACTGGCTGACCTTAAAATGGTGAGCCGTGGAATCGGAAATCCATGATATTGACACTATGAAGCGCATTTTAATTGCAGGTTTCGGCAGAATGGGGGTTTTACTGGCTGATCTGCTTTCAGGAGAGAATCAGATAGCGGTTTATGATACAGGAGTCTTAAGCCAGGAAAAAGCCAGGCCGTTCTTACGGCTCAGCCATACGGATGAAGCAAGAGAATTCAATCCCGATTTTTTCCTTAACTGCACCGGCCCAGAGTCTACCATAAAGGCATTCGATCAGTTTATTCCACATCTTCCCGGTAACTGCATTATAGCCGATATTGCATCGGTAAAGAGCAGCCTTCCTGAGTACTATGCTTCAGCCGGCCAGAAGTTTGTGTCTCTGCATCCCATGTTCGGACCCACCTTTGCCAGTGCCGAAAAGATGCGTGGACTTAACTGTATTATCATTTCAGAGTCGGCAAGGGAGGGACGGGAGTTCTTCTCGGACTTCTTCACCAGTTTGGGTGTTAACGTGTCGGAGATGAGCTTTGAGGAACACGACAGGCTTATGGCCATGGTGCTTGCAGTGCCGTTTGCAGCCACGATGCTGTTTGCTGCAGGGTCGAAGGCAGACCTCCCGGGGGGCACAACCTACGGGAGGCACCTTGAACTGGCCTGTGGCCTCTTTTCGGAGAATCCGGCTGTGGTGGCAGGCATACTTGCCAACAGGCACAACCTCGGGTTTCTCAGTAAGCTGACAGACAGGCTGAAGCTGCTGACGACAATGGTGGAAAATCAGGATATCAGCGCCATAGGTCGCTTTGTTGAAGAGTGCAGTGAAGAATTCAATGGTGGTAAGGCGCCTGTGATGCCATAACCCTGACAACAAGACATTTTCTTGTCGATTTGTTTATCCTGAAGCGGTTGTCGGTACGGATGCCCAGGATGCAGGCTATTTTGCCCTCACTCTCCATTATGAGTGCTGCCTCCTTCTCAGGCAATGAATACTTATTGTCGATGAAGAAATCGCTCAGTTTCTTCTTCTTGTTCATTCCCAGGGGGTAGAACAGATCCCCCGGTCTCCAGTTTCTGATTGTTACCGGAAATCTGAGCTTGTCAAGGCTGACACATGTTGAGTATTTGTCTTCGGGCAGAACAAAGCCCTCACCGCATTTTTCGACAGAGAAAAGAGCAGGAAGACCTGATTGTGAAAACTCTTCAGCCGACCCGAAAACGATGTTTGTTTCGGCTACCGGGCGTATACTGCTGATCAGTATCTCATCGCGGTTTCTGATAAACCTGTGGGATGCGGTCAGCAACCGGCTGCCACTTCTGCCGGAGGTGAGCTTGATGAACTCAGGTATCATAGGCCTTGTCAGACCAAATTCCCTGAAGAGCTCAAATACCATGGTGTTGAGGGGCGAGAGCCGTGTTATGTCTGATATCCTGACAGATAAACCTTGCGGAGTCTCCTCCAGGATACCTTTTCGTATTGAAGCTATGTGGCGTGTGTAAATCTCGCTGATCTCAGCCGAACGGGCAATCGTCTCTTCGATTGTATGTTCGAAAGAGGGATTTATCTCCTTGAGTACCGGTACAACAAGGTGCCTGATTCTGTTCCTTACGTACTTCGTGTCGGCGTTTGAGCTGTCCTCGCGGTATTTTATCTCATACTTGTCACAATACTCCTTTATGTCGTTTCGGGTTGCGAACAGCAGCGGTCTCACCAGCCTGTCTGATCTGGGCCTGATGCCTGCAAATCCGGCTATCCCGGTTCCCCTTACCAGGTTAATGATGAATGTCTCTATATTGTCATTCAGGTTATGGGCGAGCGCTATCAGCGAGTATCCGTTGTTTTTTCTTATCTCCTCGAACCATGTGTAGCGCAGTTCCCTTGCGGCCATCTGTATCGATATACCCCTGGCGGATGAGAAGGCAGCGGTATCGAAACGATTCGTATAGAAAGGAATGGCATGCTGTTCAGCAAACTTACCTGTAAAAACCTCATCCTCATCAGATTCCTCTCCTCTCAGGTTGAAGTTGCAATGTGCGATTCCGAACTCATATCCACACCTCAGGAAGAGATGCACCATTACCATTGAGTCTATTCCTCCGCTAACACCCAGTAGCACCTTCTCCTCGGCTGTGAACAGATTGTTGTCTGCAATATATTTCCGGAATTCTTCAATCATGAGGTCAAATATACTGAATTGCAGCGATAATTGACAATCTGTAAGATGCAGTCCTTATCGATATGGCAGCAATGAGGGTGGCCTTGCATCGAAACCCCGCTGTCGCAGAACAGGTTCTCCGGAGAGATCGAACCAGCGCGGGTCAGAGTAGGGCGGCAAGCCCGGGTACCAGGCCAGCCTTATCTGGAAGGTGTTTATTACCAGGTTATTGTTTCTGATCCTCACACCTCCTCCTATTGCATGCACAGCCGTGGTTCCCGGCAGAAAATCATACCCCTTGCCCAGCGCAGCCAGATCGTAGAATCCGAAAAATGCGAATCTGAATCCGTAGAGACTCAACGGGCTGAAGGCCACAGCCTCAAGACTGAATGCCGACCTCTGGTTGCCACGCAGCGAGTCGTTCCTGAACCCTGTAACAATCTCATTTCTTCCCAGGGTGAGGTATTCGTCGGTAAACCTGTCAAATCCCTTTGTAAATGAACCCTTTGCAAAGCCACGGAACCGCCATCTGCCACTCATAAGCAGATCAGTGAAGTAGTTCACCTCGAGCTGCATGACACCCTGTTCGGTTACCCTTCCGTAGAGAAATGCTGCGGCACCTGCTGAGATATTCAGGTAACCCAGCCGTCCCGGCGGGTTTCCCCATGAGAGTGATGCCCCGACATAGCTCCTTCGTTTGAATTCGTTGTTTTCATACCCTGCTGTAACCGATGCCAGTGCTCCGTAGGGAACATCCTCAGTCCGCCCGTAGTTGTAAATAAAACTTGTCTTATAGAATTTCTGTATCGAGAATGAGAGAGACGAGAGCCATGTTGTGTATTTCTGCAGGGAATAGTAGGAGAGTGGTTCTATTTCAGGTCGCCTGATGACATTGTTGTTGATGTACCGTGCCCCGAGAATTATCCTTGAGTGTGAATGCAGGTCAACAAGAAAGGATCTGGCTGCCCAGAAGTCATGGTAGCTGTATTCAAAAGGTTGTGACACGGCGGGAGAGCCGATCGGAACAGTTGTTGAGACCTTCCTAAGGTCAAGGCCTCCTGCGTATTTCGACCCGACACTTATGAAATCCCTCCTGAGAGTCAGACCGTGATATTTTTCAGAAGCGGTTGACCTTAAGAAAAGGTGAAGATCGACCCATGTACGGGCTATATTGTTTACCCGGTATCCCAGTCTTACCCCCCACGGTTTCTCAAGGTCGAAGTCATAGGGGAGTCCCACTTCTATTGAATGTCCGAATCCTGCCAGGTTCTTTTCAAAAAACGACACCTCGCCTTTTTCCGGTCGCCTGTACGAGAAATCAGCCCCCAGCGAGTATCCGTCGCGGGTGATTACAACCACCTCAGCATCGTTTTCCGAAACAGGAACAACCATAATCCGTGCATCGTTGATAAATGCCAGGCTCCTGAGGTTCCTTTCGGTCTCACTCAGAGAAAGGTCAGAGACAGTATCGCCCACAGCAAACAACAGGAAACTGCTGATCAGCCTCTCGCGCGACCTTGCGTGGGTACTGTTCAGGAACCGGTCGGTTCTCCGGCCGGGTACCTGATCGGGATGAACAAGGCTTGTGGCGAAGGGATCGAGCCTGATTAGTTTTATATTACTGATGGTGAGTCCGTTGTGTTCACTGAAATCGGACAGGCTCCTTCGGCCTGGAATATTGTCGTCATGGTCGCCGGGGTTGACAATCATCAGGTCATATAGTCTTCTGCCCAGTCCGCCGCCATAGGCCCTTATCCTGAGCGAGTCGTAAAAAGCCCTTGTTTCCTGATCGCCACCCGTAGCCGGCAATCTTAGCCTTGAGGGAACCAGAAGCACAGAATCGCGTGAAATCACCGCTATGCCATAGTGAGATTTTGCAGGGGGTTGTATCTCCTGTGATGGGGCAATCTGCCAGCACAGGAGGGTCGTGAGTGCCAATGCCGGTACCCTGAAGCATAATGTTCTGAATGCCCCGGCGCTCATGGCATTTTCAGGTTGCGTTCAGTACATCATCGGAATTGAACTGGAACCCGAGCCTTTTGCCGGTAACCAGCTTAGAGTGCTGGATTTTGGCTTCTGCCTGACCAACGGTAGCAATTTTTACCGCATCATAAGGAGGAACCAGGAGATCGAATTCAAGGCTGTACTGAATTGCGGTACATATAATCCTCACCATAGCCTGCAGAGATATCTCCTCCTGTCCGAAGTTGGTGAACAGCAGCGCCATCTGTCTTTTGCCCTCGACGAAATACTGGTTTTCGTGGTTGATGAATATCCTTGCTATCAGGTACCCCAGGTCGTCCATCCGGGAGTACTTGAACGAATCGGCCAGGAAGTTGTAGATGCTTATAATGCCTGAGTATGAGTTGAGCCTGTTCTTCTGTATGTATTGTGTTTTCCATGCCGGGTGGTCGCGGTCAAACTCGAAAATATTCGAGTGCATCGAGAAGAGCAGAAGATCGCCTGCAACCTTCAACTGGGCGTCAAAGCTACCTCTCTCTTCGTAGTGGAGCCTGATACGCGGGTCGAGGTTAGCCACATCTCGGTTTATGTCATTGGCGAGGTCGTTAAGGACACCCTTGATTTTCACAAAGGCATCGAGGGTGTTGTCGTATACCCTCTGTTTCAGCATCGATTTCTCTGCAAGGGTTGAGACAATGCTGACCTTCTTTTCAGCAATTTCGTCACTGTATGGCATGATAGGCAGGTTGGTTGAATTAATGCGACAATTTAGTAAAAATAATTGAATCAGTATGCCCTTGCAAAGAGCACTCTTCTTTCAGAGGGCTTTCCGGTCAGTATGCATTTTCCCTTCTCATCGGGTGAGTCGAGAGGTATGCACCGCACAGTCGCTTTGGTCCGGTTCTTGATCTCCTCCTCAGTCTCCCTGGTTCCGTCAAAGTGAGCCATTACAAATCCGCCCCTGTTCTCGATGATATCCTTAAACTCGTCCCAGCTGTCGGTGTAGAAGGTATTTTCCTCCCTGAATTTCAGTGCCTTTGTGAATATGTTTTTCTGGATGTCGTCGAGCAGTGCGGGTATGTGTTCGTCAACCGCATCAGCGCTGATGGTGATTTTCTCAAGGGTGTCCCTGCGGGCAACCTCGACGGTATTGTTCTGTAAGTCACGCGGACCTATGGCAATTCTCACAGGTATTCCCTTCAGCTCATAGTCGGCAAACTTCCATCCGGGTTTCTGGGTGTCGCGGTCGTCGTACTTCACTGATATGCCCTTCTTTTTGAGCCGCTCGCAGATACCCATTGCCACCGGCTTCATCTGGTCAGCTCCCTCGTTACCCTTGTAGATGGGTATTATCACCACCTGCAGGGGTGCGAGCTTCGGGGGCAGTACCAGCCCGTTATTGTCGGCGTGTGACATTATGAGGGCTCCGATAAGGCGCGTGGACACACCCCATGATGTTGCCCATACATAATCGAGTTTGCCTGACTGGTCGGCGAACCTCACATCGAATGCTTTTGCAAAGTTTTGTCCCAGGAAGTGGCTGGTACCTGCCTGCAGCGCCTTTCCATCCTGCATCATGGCTTCAATTGCAAATGTATCAAGAGCTCCGGCGAATCTTTCCGACTCAGTCTTTCTGCCCTTTATTACGGGCACTGCCATAAACTCCTCGACGAATGATGCATACAGGTCTATTATCAACTTTGTTTCAGCAATTGCCTCTTCGCTGGTAGCATGGGCTGTATGACCCTCCTGCCACAGGAACTCGGCTGTTCTGAGGAAAAGCCTGGTGCGCATCTCCCATCTTACCACGTTGGCCCACTGGTTGATCAGTACGGGCAGGTCGCGGTATGACTGAATCCAGTCGCGGTATGTATTCCAGATAATTGTCTCAGAGGTGGGTCTGATGATAAGCTCCTCCTCGAGTTTTGCATCGGGATCGACAACTATACCCTTTCCATCGGGGTTATTCATGAGCCTGTAATGAGTAACCACGGCACACTCCTTGGCAAAGCCCTCGACGTGTGCAGCCTCGCGGCTGAAAAACGATTTCGGTATGAACAGAGGGAAGTATGCGTTAACATGCCCGGTCTCCTTGAACATCCTGTCGAGTTCCGACTGAATCTTTTCCCATATCGCATAGCCATGCGGCTTGATGACCATGCAACCCCGTACGGCGGAGTTTTCGGCCAGTCCGGCCTTGATTACCAGGTCATTGTACCACTGAGCGTAACTTTCTTCCCTGTTGGTTAAAAACTTTGCCATTGTTTTGTATGATATTTGTAGTGTTGTGTCTTTCTGGAATGATTGCGCAAAAATAGATAAAACCCATTAAACCGGGCTGAAGATATAGGAAAAATACGCTATCTTGGTACGGTATTTGTGTATAATTAACCGGGTAAACAAAAAGACAGGGAGGTAATGATGAAAGCACTGGTTTACATAGGAACAATAACAACACTGATCTTAACGTCTTGTTCTTCGGCTCTTTATGTTGGAGCAGGCGTTGACGATCTCTACTACACACCTTCAGATCGGTATGTTTCAACGCAAGGCAACAATATCGCTACAGACGCCTATGCTGCCCAGAGTTTCGACTACTATAACAATATCTACAACGCCGACACCCTGGTTTCGAACTACTACAACGACAATCTTCAGTATGAGGTACAGGCCGACCCCAACGACCTCTACAACAGTCAGTTCGGCTTCTACAATGATATGCCATACTCGTATCGTCTGCGCAGGTTCTACGGAAGTTCCTTCTATCCCTACTGGAGGGATCCATTCTATATGAGCAGTTTCTACGGATCTCCGTACTACGGCTACTATTCGCCTTTCGGTTACTATGATTACTACAGCCCGTTCTACTCACCATATTCCTACGGCTACTACCCATATTCACCATTCTATTCATCATTCTATTATGGTTATGGCGGTTACTACGGATGGGGAGGATCATACGGCTGGGGTGGTTACTATGGCTGGGGCGGTCCATACACAAGATATTACAGCCACGGGCTTCCAGAGTCGAACCTGACTGTAGCAAGGCGTCAGTCATACAGTACCCTCAGCAACAACTACGGCAGTGGGATGGCCGGTGACATGAGGTCAGGCAGGGTAGTCCAGGGTGGTGACAACGCTTCGAGGCGAGGTGTACAGTCATCGTCGGGAACAATCACTTCCGACGTTGATTCTAGAAGGGTTGTGACAACTTCAGCTTCCAATCTCAACAGGGATGTTCAGGCTGCCCAGAGCAGGACACTTGACGTGGATGCTTCAAGAAGGGGTACTGCTGTCCAGGATCAAACCGTAACACAGGTTACACGTCCAGACTATTCTTCAACAAACAGGACTTACACACCTACCTACACAAATCCGAGGGTAACTACAAGGCCATCATACAATAACAGCAGGACAACGACCACCACCGGTACCGGCACTACAAATGTGGGCACTATCAACACCACAACCAACAGGAGTACCGGAACAACCAACGTTGGCACCGTCAATACCACCAACCGGAGTACCGGAACAGGCAATACAGGTACCCAGGTAAACAGGAGTGTGTCGACAGGCACCAGCAATACCGTGATCAGGAATCAGACCTCCACTTCAACACAGAGCAGGGTCAGTACATCGACAACCGGCAGAAGTGCAGGTTCCACCATATCACTGCCAGTCTCAACCGGAAGAAGCACCGGAGTATCGACTTCTTCAGGCAGTTCAATGGGTTCGATGTCTTCAGGCAGGTCAACCAGCTCAATGTCTTCGGGTTCGATCTCCTCAGGCAGGTCATCCGGTTCAGGGAGCGTTAGCAGTTCTTCCTCCTCCTCCTCTTCTTCCTCATCATCAGGCAGAAGCGGTTCGACAACATCCAGTGGCAGAAGGTAGGAGGCCTGGAAGGCCATAGAGGCACCCGGGTTAAACAAGTTCTTAAAACAATTGCAAAATGAAGAGAATTATTTTAGCAGCCATTATTATAGCTGCATGCGGCACCCATATCAATGCACAGAATCCTGATGACGCATTGAGGTATTCCCAGCAGTTCTATTCAGGTACAGCCCGTTTCAGTGCTATGGGCGGAGCATTTACCGCCCTGGGCGGTGATATATCGTCATTCGCACTTAACCCGGCCGGTGCCGGGGTATTCAGGCGATCAGAGTTCAGTATCTCACCACATGTAGGATTTATAAATACCTACAGCTACTTTACCTCTGAGGCAGAGGAGTCAATCTATAATTTCAACCTGGGGCAGTTTGGTGTTGTAGTGCCGATGATTCAGGGCGGCAGTCAGTCAGGACTGGTCTCTCTCAACTTCGGATATGGTTACAACGTGAACAACAATTTTACAGCCAGTACGATAATCAGGGGTGTAAACTCAACCAGCAGCATGGCCGACTACTGGGCCTCAATAAGCAGCGGCACCAGGTATAATGAACTCTCAGGGGCGTCGGGGATGGCATTTGACGCATGGCTTATCGATACAATAACCGGAGGCAGCGGTATGCAGTATGCAACGGTATTCTCACGTTACGGAGAATCGGCAACCTCAACCTACGGTCAGTCGGTGAGGCGTGTCATAACAAATGAGGGCTTCGGCGGGGAGCATTCCTTCACAATAGGTGCCAATCTCAACAACAATCTGTTTGCGGGAGCTACGCTGGGACTGGCAAGGTTCAATTACACCGGCCACTATGAGCATCTTGAGAACGATCCGAACAATACAATTTTCGACTTCAACTCCTTCTCATATATTGATCATTATGAGGCTACAGCAACAGGCTACTCCTTTAAGGCAGGCATCATATACCTGCCCTTTGAGTTTCTGAGAATAGGGCTTGCATTTCACAGTCCCACTATCTACAGGGTAAGTGAGTACTACTATGAGGACCTGACCTCATCATTTGACGATGGAGACAGGTATGAGTACAAAACCGATGCATTCAGGTTCAACTACAGGCTTACAACACCTTACAGAGTGCTTGGAGGACTTGCAGTTCAATTGATGAAAGCAGCCACCATAAGCGTTGACTATGAAATGGTCGATTATGGAATGACCCGATTCAGCAAGGCCAGTGATGGCTACCAGTACTATGATGAGAACGAGTCGATCAAGAATATCTTCCGGCGTTCAAACAACATCAGGGCAGGTGCGGAGTACAGGCTCGGCGGGCTCTACTTCAGGGGAGGCTACGGGTACTATGGTACTGCATTCAACTCATCTGAGGTAAACAGCGATAATTTCCATACCTCAATATCGGGAGGAATAGGGTTCAGGCAGTCATCATTCTATGTCGACCTCGCTTATACCAGGCTTACCAATCCGATGAAGTATTACATGTATAATTATTATAATGTCGACCCGGTAACGATTGAGACTACCCGGAATAATATTATAGCAACGATAGGTCTCAGGTTTTAGCAATACAGTCAGCAGGGGGTATACAGCAATGAGGTGCCGGTTTAAGGGCGCCTCTGCTTTTTATACAGACTCTCAAGATATGGTAGTGCCTCAGGTCCCATGTTGAAGATCAGATCGATTATGCTGAGATCGGGCTTGAAACCGTATCTGTCGGAAAAGAGCTGCGGGTAGGGTTCAAAGGATAGCTCGGTCTGGTAAGGTTTTTCTGTTTTTGGCGAGACAGAGTACCTCAGATCTGACTCTGTGGTCTCAGGCTTTGAAAAAGAGCTTGTGAAGGTGATATCCCTTTTTATATCCATTATTTGGAGAATCAGTCTCAGTAGTCTCATATTCAGGCTGATGAGCCTTGGTTCGCCTGACGATATTATTTCAAGGAGTTTATCGGAGTAGAAATCGAAATAGGGGGCATTCTTATATGCGGAGATTATTGAACGCAGATGTACCTGTACCCATCTTCGGCTGTAATCAATCATTACTTCCTCTGCCGGAGTCTTGTGCAGGCTGCCGCGCAGCACAGGTACCGACAGTGCCTGTAGTCCGTTTGCACCTGCTATTATGCACCTGTTGCGGAATGTCTGTTTGAGGTATGTCTCATGCTTTTCAATTATAACCCTGCTGTAGCGGTTTATTGAGGCGACATACCCAATTGGCGGCAGGTATGCTGTTGACAGGAGCAGGGCTTTCCCGTTCATCGGGTTTAAGTTTATCAGCTTAGCCTGTTGATTCGGCTTGCCGAAAACCCTGCACCGAAACCGTTGTCGATATTGACAACCGATACTCCGGCGGCACAACTGGTCAGCATGGCAAGCAGTGCTGAGATACCGGCGAAATTTGCGCCATAGCCTACGCTTGTTGGCACGGCAATAATCGGCTTGTCGACCAGACCGCCAACAACGCTGGCCAGTGCTCCCTCCATCCCTGCTATAACTATCACAACCCTGCAGCGCTTAATGTCGGGAAGCTTGTCGATAAGCCTGTGTATTCCGGCAACACCGGCGTCATATATTCTGACCACATCGTTGCCCAGCAGCTCGGCTGTAACGGCGGCCTCTTCGGCTACCGGTATGTCTGAGGTGCCGGCTGTAATCACGGCTATGGCGGTTTCAGGCTTTTTGAAGTCTCTTGTTTTGCGGCTGATAATGCGTGCTTCTTCAAAAAAGTGAGCGTCAGGGAGTATCTCCTTAACGGCGTCATACATTTCACAAGTTGCGCGTGTGCCGATTATGTTGTTCTCCCTCTCAGCCATCAGGCTGAAGATTCCCTTTACCTGGTCGATGGTTTTTCCCGAGCAATAGACAATCTCGGGGTAGCCTGTCCTGATCTCCCTGTGGAGATCAATCTTTGCATATCCGAGGTCAGCGTAGGGGAAGTATTTCAGTTCCTCAAGCGCTCGGTCAACGGCTATCTTTCCCGTACTGACATCATCGAGGAGCCTTTTCAGATCGGAGGTATTCATGAGTTCGGTTATTTTGCTTCAGTATCATTAGGATCGAAGGGGTATCGGCTGAGTCTTGCTGCAACCTCCCTGAGGGGCAGGCCCGTTTCGACTGCAATCTTCATGCATTCGTCAGCTTCGGGCTTGGCTGATACCTGCCTGTTTCCGAGATAACTCAGCTTGAAGCTTACCTTTCCGAATTCGGTATCCAGCATTACTGTCTTACGGTCGAGGGTGCTCTTCATGAAGGTGGTTACCCTTAAACCGATGGTGGTTGTTTCGGTGAAGATTGTTTCTCTCAGTGCCGATTCATTGCCCTTCTCGCATATCACGCTCAGCATTATGCCCGGGCGACCCTTTTTCATAATAATATTACTAAGGTATACGTCTGCCGCTCCCGCCTCGAAGAGTTTACCAGAGACGTGTTCGTAGAGTTCGGGACTCATGTCGTCGATATTGCATTCGAGAAGCAGGGCTTCGTGACCCTGCTCAGGCTTCACGGTTGTCTCTGCAAGTGTTACCCTTAGAAGATTTGGTACTTCCGGGTGCTTTTTGTGCCCGACACCGTATCCTGTCCTGATTAATCTTACTGGCAGGTTTCCGGATTTGCCCTTTTCTGTGAATGCTGCCAGGATTGCGGCACCGGTAGGAGTAGTTGCTTCAAAGTCGACACCGTTTAGTCTGACATTCATATTCTTTACTATCAGCGATGTAGCGGGCGCAGGAACAGGCAGTATTCCATGAGCGCATTTTACGGTTCCGCCACCCAGTTCGACAGCAGAGGTTATGACAGCATCAGGCTTCAGGAAGTCATGGCATATTGCTGCGCCAACGATATCTATAATAGCGTCAACAGCACCGACCTCGTGAAAGTGAATCTTTTCGACCGGCACCCCGTGCACGGTTGCTTCGGCTTGTGCTATTATGGTGAATATTCTGATGGCCATCCCCTTTACATCGGCTGACAGTGTACTTCCGTTAATAATGCTGACAATATCAGAGAGGTGGCGGTGTACATGCTCCTCCCTGGTCTGCATGACAGTTACCTTTGTGCCTGAGATGCCATGCCGCTGGTCTTTTTCCACCCTGATGTCCCATCCCGGGAGGTTCAGCTTCTGCAGTTCATTCTTCAACCAGGCCGGGTCGATGCCAAGGTCGATCATTGCCCCGAGGTTCATGTCGCCGCTTATACCTGAGAAGCAATCGTATATCAGTATGGTCATGTCTTAACTATTTGTAACATAATTTGGTTTCGCAATATCGGAAAAAAAACCGTATTTTTCGGGGTGATTTTTGAAGGAGGGAAGCTCATGAAGAGAAGGAATTTCATTAAGAAGAGTGCGTCAGCAGGACTGGTTGCCGGTGCTGCACTGACACTGGGCGGAAGGGCAGGTTTACTGGCGATGCCGCCGCAGGCGAAGCCGTACGATCTTGTTGCAGTTATGGGGGGAACCCCGGAGGCGATGTTTGATATAGGTATTCAGTCGCTTGGTGGGATAGGCAGTTTTGTTTCGAAAGGCCAGAGGGTAGTTATTAAGCCCAACATAGGATGGGATGTCACGCCTGAGAGGGCGGCCAACACTCACCCCGGGCTGGTTAAGAGGATAATTGAGCACTGCTTCAGGGCAGGAGCGAGGGATGTTTTTGTATTTGACAACACCTGTGACAACTGGACCAGGAGCTATCAGAATTCAGGCATTGAGAAGGCAGCCAGGGATGCGGGTGCCAAAGTAGTGCCGGGCAACAGCGAGAGCTATTACCAGGGCATTGAGATTCCCGGAGCGAAGGTGCTAAGGAGCGCAAAGATTCATCAGCAGATACTTGAGTCTGATGTATTCATAAATGTTCCGGTTCTCAAGCACCATAGTTCAACCAGGATGACGGCAGCTATAAAGAACATGATGGGTGTTGTGTGGGACAGGAGATTCTGGCACCAGAACAACCTTCATCAGTGCATTGCAGATTATACATTATATGAAAAGAGGCCTCAGCTTAATATAATTGACTGTTACAATGTGATGATAAAGAACGGTCCGAGGGGTGTGTCTGTCGATGACCTTGTGGAGATGAAGTCTCTGATCATTTCAAGAGACTGGGTTGCTGCTGATGCTGCTGCTGCAAGGATGATGGACCTCGGTCCGGCGCAGATTGACTATATCCCTATTGCTCATGGCCTCGGTTCCGGAAATATGAACCTTGAGGAGCTGAATATTCACAGGATAAGAATGTAGTTGACTATGAAATCACCTGTGCTGAAAAGGGTCAGGGTATTTCTGGCTATCCTGTTCTTCATTGCCGTAACCTCTGTGTTTGTTGATTTCAGGGATATGGTACCTGACAGGTATTACAGTTCGATACTGTTTCTGCAGTTTGTGCCCTCAGTGATCAGGTTCATTACGCTGCCGGTGATGGTGGCAGCCGGTTTCCTTTTTGTACTGTTGCTGACTGTGCTTACCGGGAGAACTTATTGTTCAGTGATATGTCCGCTGGGGATATTGCAGGATGCTGTCAGCAGGGTCGGAGGCCTGTTCAGGAAGAGGAACCGCAGGTTTGGATTCGGCAGGCCGTTTACCGTAATCCGCTACGGGATACTGGCGGTCACCCTGATTGTTACCCTGAGTGGCGGTTTGTACCTGGTGACGTTGCTCGATCCATATAGTATCTATGGTCGTTTCAGTACCTATTTCCTTAAACCGGTTGTTCTGGTGGTGAATAACCTGGTGGCCGGCATATTGAACAAGTATGATATCTACTCGGTATACAGGATTGATATCAAGGGGGTGACGGCACTGGCCTACATCATTCCATCGGCTTTCATGTTTCTTGTGGTTGCTTTCTCATTCAGAAAGGGGAGGCTCTACTGCAACACAGTATGTCCGGTAGGCACACTGCTCGGCCTGGTTTCGAAGGTGTCGCTGCTGCGAATCAATATTGACGGCACTGACTGCAGCAAGTGCGGAAGATGTGCGGTCGTCTGCAAGGCGTCATGCATCGATTCACTTAACAAACGGGTCGATATGTCAAGATGTGTAGGCTGTTTCAACTGCCTGGCATCATGTCCTGACAAGGCCGTAAGCTATGGTCTGGCGAAAGCCGCGAGTAAAGGTTCTGTGACAGTGCCCGGGCCTGACAAGGGAAAGAGAGATTTTATATCAGCCGTTTTGTTGATGTTGCTTGGCAGCAGCCAGTTACTGAAAGGTATGGGTTACCAGGGGCAGGATACAGTTCGCAACCAGGGAGGTGACCGGATTGGTCAGGGTCAGGGTCAGGGTCAGGGTCGCGGAATGGGTCAGGGCCTGGGTCGTGGTATGGGTCAGGGCCAGGGTCAGGGCCAAGGTCAAGGTCAGGGTCAGGGTCAGGGTCGTGGTATGGGCCAGGGAAGAACGATGGTAAAGGAGGAGAGAACATCGCCGGTATGCATGCCGGGGGCTACCTCGATTGATAATTTTATGGCCAGGTGTACGGCCTGCTCGCTTTGTGTGAGCGCCTGTCCCAAAAATGTAATTCATCCGTCGCTGACAGAGTACGGACTTGCAGGGATAATGCAGCCGAGGATGGATTATCACAAGGGTTTCTGCAATTTTGACTGTATCAAATGCACTGAGGTTTGCCCCACCGGTGCGTTAATGCCTCTTGATGTGGAGGCAAAGAAACTTACCCAGATTGGGGTGGCGATTTTCATTAAGAAGAACTGCATTGTTCATACTGAGAAGACAGATTGCGGAGCCTGCTCAGAGCATTGTCCGACCAAGGCAGTTCATATGGTTCCATATGAGGGTACCCTTGTTATACCGGAAGTTACCAAGGAGATATGCATTGGCTGTGGAGCTTGCGAGTATGCCTGTCCGACAGTACCCTACAAAGCCATCTTTGTAGACGGGAACAGGCAGCACGTAGCTGCGGAAAAGCCCAGTGTCGAGAAGGCCATACTGAAAATGGAAGATTTCCCGTTCTGAGTCGAAACCTTAATGGCTAAATAACGGATTATCAATTTTATCGGAGTTGTAAAAAAAAGCAAAAAAACATGATAATTGTTTTGATAGATATTATCATGTTATGATAAATTTGTGGTTTTAATTCCAGTAAGCAATCAAATAATCCAATTTATATGAAACCAACTCACATTGAGCATATTGGCATTGCGGTTAACAGTCTTGCCGATGCTATACCCTTTTACGAAAAGGTATTTGGTCTGAAGTGCTATAACATTGAGGAAGTTGCAGAGCAGAGGGTCAGGACTGCATTTTTCATGGTTGGCCAGACCAAGATAGAGCTGCTTGAGTCAACCGACCCTGAGGGACCAATCGGGAAGTTTATTGAGAAGCGTGGTGAGGGTGTTCACCATATAGCATTTGCCGTAGACAATCTTGAGGAGAGGCTGAAGGAGGCTGAGGCTTTAGGTGTAAGGTTAATTGACAGTGCGCCGAGAAAAGGTGCCGAGGGATTGAGCATTGCATTTTTGCATCCCAAGTCAACGTATGGGGTTTTGACCGAGTTATGTGAGGACAAGAACAGTTAATTTTCTAAACACGCAAGATATGCCAATGAATAGTCAGGAAAAGGTTAAGCAACTGATAGACCTTCGGGAGAAGGCCAAGCAGGGCGGTGGCTTAAAGAGAATTGAGGAGCAACACGCAAAGGGTAAACTCACTGCGAGGGAGCGACTTGCCATACTGCTTGACGAGGGAAGCTTTGAAGAGTTCGATATGTTTGTGACGCACAGGACCCAGGATTTCGGTCTGGCTGACAAGCAGTACCTTTCCGATGGAGTTGTGACGGGTCATGGAACGATTGACGGCAGGGTTGTATACGTTTTTTCGCAGGATTTCACTGTCTTTGGTGGTTCACTCTCTGAGACTTTCGCCCAGAAGATATGTAAGGTGATGGATCTCGCAATGAAAACAGGAGCGCCAATAATCGGGATTAACGACAGTGGCGGTGCGAGGATACAGGAGGGAGTGAGAAGCCTGGCAGGTTACGCCGAGATATTTGAGAGGAACATACTTGCCTCGGGCCTGATACCCCAGATATCGGCGATATTTGGTCCCTGTGCCGGTGGCGCCGTATATTCACCTGCCCTGACTGACTTCATAATAATGAGTGAGAAGAGCAGTTACATGTTTGTGACCGGTCCGAAAGTGACAAAGTCTGTTACGGGCGAGGATATATCAACCGAAAACCTCGGAGGAGCGTCGGTTCACTCCTCTAAATCGGGTGTTGCGCACTTCGTCTCAGAGGATGAGGAGGAGGGTTTGCTGCTAATCAGGAAGCTGTTGAGCTACCTGCCGCAGAATAACCTTGAAGAGCCGCCCCTTAGCGAATGCACTGACCCGATCAACAGGAAGGAGGACATTCTTAACGACATCCTGCCGGAGAATCCGAATCAGCCCTACGACATCAAGGAGATTATCTACAGGATAGTTGACCATAGCGAGTTTCTTGAGGTACACGCAAACTATGCCAAGAATATTGTTGTTGGATTTGCCAAGTTCGGAGGAGCTCCTGTGGGCATTGTTGCCAATCAGCCAAATTTCCTTGCCGGGGTACTCGACATCGAGGCATCGAGGAAGGGAGCACGTTTTGTAAGATTCTGCGATGCCTTCAATATTCCGATAGTGACGCTGGTTGATGTGCCTGGATTCCTGCCGGGCAGCGGGCAGGAATATGGCGGCATAATAATACATGGAGCCAAGCTGATGTTTGCCTACGGCGAGGCTACGGTTCCCAAGGTAACTGTTACCATAAGGAAATCGTACGGTGGAGCTCATTGTGTAATGTCATCGAAACAGCTGAAGGGAGACATGAATTATGCATGGCCTTCAGCAGAGATAGCGGTGATGGGTCCGCAGGGAGCTATTGAGGTTCTCGAGGGTAAGAAGATAAGTGAGATAGCTGACCCTGAAGAGAGGAAAGCATACGTCAAGGCGAAGGAGGAGGAGTACAAGACCAAGTTCGCGAATCCTTACGAAGCTGCGAGGTACGGATACCTCGATGATGTAATTGAGCCAAGGAACACCAGATTCAGGGTTATCAGGGCATTGCGTACGCTGGTAACGAAGAAGGACCGTGTTCCTATGAAGAAGCATTCGAATATTCCATTATAGAATAAGGAGGGTCTGAAATGTATCCGGGTTACATAGGATTTGATTTCTCAGTTATCAACTGGGATGCGTGGCAGGTGGTTATCATTGGCCAGCTGATTGTCTTCACCGCTCTCCTGACGCTTTATCTTATTTTCAGGTATGGATTGCCTGCTATTTTCAGGATAAAGCTGAAGAAAGTCGCCAAGAGTATCGGTAAGAGAGTAGAGGAGATGCATGAGGAGGTTCCGGCCGACACCAACGCGGCGATAGCGATGGCTATATATATGTATTATAATGAATTGCATGATGAGGAGAGCAATGTGATAACAATCAACAGGGTTTCACGAACCTATTCACCATGGAGCTCAAAACTATACAATATGAGAAACTGGCAATAGTGTTTTTTGCAATGGCACAGGCTGATAATTGAAAAGAGATGAAAAGTTACAAGTTTACGATAGACGGAAACACCTTTGAGGTGGAGATAATACAGGTTGAGGGTAATATTGCCAAGATTGAGGTAAATGGAACCCAGTTCAATGTTGAGGTACAACGTCAGGCCCAGCAGCCCGCCAAGACACCGGTGGTGGTAAGGCAGTCGGTCAGGGAGCCCCAGAAGGATATTGAGAAGAAGACAGGCGGGGCAAGGACAGCCATTAAGGCTCCTCTTCCGGGTGTGATACTCACCCTTCTGGTTAAGCCGGGTGATGAGGTGAAGAAGGGTCAGAAACTCTTCATCATGGAGGCGATGAAAATGGAAAATGAGATTAAGTCTGAGCGTGACGGTGTGATAGCATCGATCAAGGTATCGGAAGGCCAGTCGGTGTTGCAGGAAGAGGTAATAATGGAAATGAACTGATGATGGCAAAGAGACGTTTTCTTACCCTTATAGGGATACTTTTCATACTTTCGCTGGCGTGGACGGCATTTGTAAAACCTGATAAGGAGAGGGCTGCCGCTTTCCAGCAGATAGAACAGATCGGTGGAAACCAGGCAGATGTGTCGGCCAGGCAAGACCTTAACGGACTGGATGTCGACACAGACAAGGGTATTAAGCAGTTTTACAGGTATTCAGGATTCAGGAATGTTACCAAGGGGCATCTGATAATGATCGTTATCGGTCTCTTCTTCATTTACCTGGCTATAAGGTATGACTATGAGCCGCTTCTTCTTATTCCAATAGGCAGCGGGATACTTTTGGGCAACATCCCCTTCTTTCAGGATGGAGGAATAAACCTTCAGATAGGTGTTTACCAGGATGGAAGTGTACTGAACTATCTCTACTTTGGAGTTCTGAAGGGAATATATCCGCCTCTTATCTTCCTTGGTATTGGGGCGATGACCGATTTCTCATCACTTATTTCCAATCCGAGGCTTATGCTTCTGGGTGCGGCAGCCCAGATAGGTATCTTCATCACCTTTCTTGGAGCTCTGGCACTTGGATTCGCACCGCCTGAGGCGGGTGCAATCGGCATTATTGGCGGGGCAGACGGACCGACGGCCATCTTTATATCGTCAAGGCTTGCAAACGGAATAAACATCCTGGCCGATGGTACGACGGTTAAGAACCTGATAGGTCCGATAGCTATTGCAGCATACTCTTATATGGCTCTTGTTCCGGTTATTCAGCCGCCTATTATGAGGCTTCTGATATCAAAGAGGGAGAGAAAGATCAGAATGAAGCCACCGAGGGCCGTGTCAAAGCTTGAGAAGATTCTATTCCCTATAATAGGCCTTATTCTGACCCTGTTTATTTCACCCAGTGCCCTGCCACTTCTTGGGATGCTTTTCTTCGGCAACCTGCTTAAGGAGTCGGGTGTTACCCGCAGGCTGGCTGAGACAGCAAGGAATTCCCTTATAGATATTGTTACTATTGTGCTGGGTCTTACAGTAGGTGCATCAACCCAGGCTGATGTTTTCCTGACCTCAGATTCAATACTTATATTCTGCCTTGGTGCAGTCTCATTTATGGTGGCCACAGCCGGGGGATTGCTGTTTGCAAAGCTGATGAACGTTTTTCTGTCGAAGGAGAACAGGATAAACCCGCTTATCGGAGCCGCCGGAGTATCAGCTGTTCCTGACAGTGCAAGGGTGGTTCAGCATGAAGGGCTTAAGTCTGATCCTACCAACCATCTCCTGATGCATGCCATGGCTCCAAACGTTTCTGGCGTGATCGGATCGGCGGTTGCTGCCGGGATTCTGTTAAGCTTCCTTGGATAAAAGAAAGGACTATGAAAAGATACAGATGCACCATTTGTGGTTATCTCTATGACGAGGAGAATGGCGACCCTGCCTCAGGCATTGAGCCGGGAACCACATTCGAAGAGATACCTGATGACTGGCTTTGTCCGGTCTGCAGTGCGGGGAAGCGGGAATTTATAGAAATGGAATAGCCGGGTACGGCTCAGCTTTACCTTTCAGGGATATTCTCGAGTACATCGAGCAGGAGATTCCAGAACATTGAGGTGGTGTGGATATCTATCCTCTCTTCCGGTGTATGTGCTCCCTTAATTGTGGGGCCAAATGATATCATGTCGATACCCGGAAACTTCTCATAGAAAAGACCGCACTCGAGTCCGGCGTGAATAGCACGAACCTCAGCCTCTTTTCCGAAGAGTTTCAGATAAGACTTCCTTGTGATACTCAGTATTTCCGAGTTAATATCAGGCTTCCAGCCAGGGTATCCCTCAGAGTGAGCCACTTCAGCGCCGGCAAGCCTGAGGCAGGCACTTACCATTCCTGAGGCATACTGTTTTCCGCTTTCCAGAGAACTTCTTTGGGTGGTTATGATTTCAATGGTTCCGGGGCCGGTGAATTTAATAATGGCAAGATTAGTTGATGTCTCCACAAGGCCATCCATCTCCCTCGACCATGCTATAACACCGTGGGGGCAGGCCTCAAGCATATTAATCAGCCTGTCACTGTCATGACGGCTCATAATTGTGCCACTGTAATTAACAGGTGTTGCCTCGAATGAGACAAGGGGCTCAATAGCACCAAATTCGTCCTTAATTATCTTAAGGAATCCGGTTGCCTCAGCCGAGATGTTGTCTAGATCGGCAGGGTTAACAGCTATTACGGCGAATGCTTCCCTCGGAATACCATTGCGAAGATTGCCTCCGTTAAAACTTGCAAGCAGGAATTCGTACCTGCCGGCAATCTCACTCAGGAATCTCGCCATCTGCTTTATCGAGTTGGCAAGTCCCTTGTGGATTTCATCACCTGAATGCCCCCCTGACAGGCCTGTGAGGGAAAGTTTCATGCCTGCCATGCCGGCAGGCATTTCCTCAGGGACATATGCAATGGTACCAACGGTATCGATACCTCCTGCACAACCAATGAACAGGATCCCCTCATCTTCAGAGTCGAGGTTTATCATTGTTCTTCCTTCAACGAGTGATGTGTCAATGTTTTTGGCACCGGTCATGCCAGACTCTTCGTCGATTGTGAACAGACATTCAATTTTTCCAGCCCTGATTCCTGGGGCAGTGAGGATGGCCATCTGTGCTGCAATGCCTATACCATCATCGGCACCCAGTGTTGTTCCTTCGGCGGTTACCCATCCATCCTTTATAAATGGCACAATGGGGTCCTTCATCCAGTCATGCGGATGGTCGGAGTTCTTTTCCCCAACCATGTCGAGATGACTCTGCAGAATGACTGTCTTCCTGTTTGAGAATCCGGGTGATGGTTCCCTTACGATTACTATATTGCCGACCTTGTCTTCCCTGTATTCGAGATTCCTGCTATGGGCAAATTCCTTAAGCCATTGCCTTATTTTCTCCTCGTGCTTGCTCAGGCGCGGTATGCGACAGATATCGCTGAAATAGCTCCAAAGCTGTGGTGGATAAAGTTTATTGATATTGTTCATCAGTAGACTAAAACGGGATTGACCTTTATTATCTCAAAGAGACAAATATAAATAATCATCAGCTATTTACAAAATATTAATACTTAAGCTGGTTGGACGGAATATCTGATCGCAGACCTTGCTCTGTCTTTTCAATGCTGAACGATACCGTACCTGATTTTATAGTTTCAAGGTTAGAATCGTCAGCCGAGTTTCATCTTCTCTACCTCCTCGATATTCCTTTCGTTTGTAATAGCCTTGGCGACAGGTGTATAAAGGAATTCAACAAGGTCATAGTATTTTTCCGTGATTTTACCTCTGACGACTTTCATGGTCGAGTTCATCATTCCGTTTTCTTCCGAGAATCCCTCCTCGAGTACTCCGACGGCTACAGGGAGCCATCTCTGCGGGAACATATTTCCATATCTTCCGTTCAGCCTGTATTCGTTGAGTTCCTGCTCGATTATGAGCAGAACAGCCCTCTTGCCTTCGTCGGAATCAGCGGTAAGTTTTCTCTCTTCGAGGTAAACCTTCAATGCATGCTGGTTGGGGACTATCAGAGCAACCGTATATGGTCTCTGATTATTGTAGAGCATACACTGGTCGATATATTTAGACTGTTCGGTAATTGCCTCCTCAATTCCCTCAGGGCTGAATTTCTCGCCGTCGTCGGCTATCAGCAGGCTCTTGAATCTGCCGAGCACGTAAAGGAAACCATCCTCCGACATATATCCCATATCACCCGTGTAGAGCCAGCCATCTTTCAGGGCTTCTGCCGTGGCAGACTCATTTCTCCAATAACCCTGCATAACATTACCTCCTTTAATGACTATCTCGCCCTTCTCACCGGCAGGCAGGTCATTACCATCCTCATCGCATATTCTTAGCTCCATGTTGTTTACAAGGAATCCTGATGATCCAAGCTTATGCCTGGAACGGGAATTGGATGAGATTATCGGTGAAGCCTCTGACAGGCCGTAACCCTGAAACATCGGAATTCCGATAGCATAAAAGAACCTTTGCAGTTCAATATCAAGAAGAGCACCTCCGCCGACAAAATAGTCGAGTTCACCTCCGAATACCTCCCTGATCTTGCTGAAAAGTATCTTGTCGAACAATTTAAGAAGCGGGGCTTTGACAACCTGTAAACCCTTTCCTCTGTTCCAGCCCTCCCTGTTATATGAATAGGCGAGTCTGAGTGCAAAGTTGAACAGGGCCTCCGTCAGTTTCCCCTTCTCCCTAATTCCTTTCTCGATATTCTTTCTGAAGTTTTTTGCCAGGGCCGGTACACTCAGTAGAATATTTGGTTTTATCTCCTTCATGCAGATTGGAATATTGCGGAGTGTCTCCATCGGGTTCTTGCCCGATTTGACTGCCGCAATACTTGCTCCTTTGCCCATTATGCTGTAAATACCAGCGGTGTGAGCAAATGAGTGGTCCCAGGGCAATATAAGCAGTGTTTTGTAGAAGGGTGGAATGTCCATCAGGCTGTAAGCCTGGTAAACGTTTGTAACATAGTTGCCGTGTGAGAGTATGATGCCCTTCGGATCGGCTGTGGTGCCCGAGGTGTAACATATATTGGCATAGTCGCTGTACTTAATATTGCTGAAATGGCTCTCAAACTCCTTCAGGTTTCCATCGCTTTCGAGCCATTCACGGCCGGTTTTCCTGACCTCATTGAAGTGTATCTCGTTTTCAAGATACTCTTCCTGTGCATCGAAGCAAATGATTTTCTCAAGGCAGGGACATGAAGACGCTACCTCCTTCACCTTCCACGCCTGTCCGGCTGAAACCATTACCATGCTCGATTCAGAATGGTTAATCCTGAACAAAACCTCTTCAGGATTCAGCTTCACTGAGAGAGGGACGTTTATGGCTCCGGCATACAGCACACCGAGTTCGCCGATTACCCAGCTATTGCGACCTTCGGAAAGCAGGCTTACGCGATCGCCCTTTTTTATTCCCATTTTCATCAGGCCAGCTGCGAACTCATAGACCTGCCTTCGGGTCTCTTCGTAGGTGGTTCCTTCATACCTGTCATTGGGCTTCTCCCACAGGTAAATATTGTTGCCATATTTTTCAACACTCTCCTCAAAGAACTGAATAAGTGACTTCATCTGATACGGTTTTAAGTTGGTCAGGTATTTATTGAAATAAGTGGTACCAATATACGAAAAATGGTTGGTTGAGTATATTGCCTGTCGATAATTAGATTTGCATCGGAGATCAATATATCTTATATTTGATCGTTATAATATTCAGATAACTTGATAAATAAAAATCGCGCTGTATGAACAGGACAATTCTTTTTATAATGATTATCATGCTTGCCTCTGCAACTTCATGCAAGTTCATACGCAAAAAGGGCTGGTTTGGAACCGGTAAGGCCGATACCATGCTTGTATGGCAGCAACAGCAGGAGAGCCGCAGGGTAGCGGATTCGATCTCAAGGGTTCGTCAGGCTCTTGAAGCCCGTGAGCGGGCCAGGATCGACTCTCTCAACAGGATAGAGCAGGAGAGGCTTCAGTATGAAGCCAGGTTCAGGTATCATATAGTTGTTGGCAGCTTCATCACACCAGAATATGCCAGGGCATTCAATGAGCATATGAAGCGCGAAGGATTCAATTCACAGATAGTACAGCGACCCGGCAGCAGGTTTGAGTTCGTGGCGGCTGAGGTTCATGACAACCTCAAAACGGCGGTAGACAGGCTTATGCAATACCGTGACACAGTTGTTGTCGATGCCTGGATATATATCAGAAGATAATCAGGATATACGGTTTATTGCCTGAAGATTGTCTGCTCACGGTCAGGGCCCGTTGAAATGATTGTAACCGGTACACCTGTCTCATCCTCAATCATCCTCGTGTAGTCCTGAAGTTGTTGCGGAAGGTTTCCAAACTCACGAATTCCTGTGACATCAGTACTCCAGCCCGGCATTTCATTGTAGACAGGTTCGATAACCGCTGACTGGTCGTAGGGCACCTCGCCGGTAATCTTCCCGTTTATCATGTATGACTTACAGACTTTTATGCTGCTCAGTCCGGTAAGAACATCAGACTTCATCATAAACAGCTTCGTCACACCATTAATCATAATAGCATACTTCAGTGCCGGAAGGTCGAGCCAGCCGCATCGTCTTGGCCTGCCTGTAGTTGATCCGAATTCATGTCCCTGCTTCCTGAGCTGCTCGCCGGTAGTATCGTGGAGTTCGGTAGGGAATGGACCGCTGCCGACCCTGGTGCAGTATGCCTTGAAGATTCCAAAAACCTCACCTGTCTGACGAGGTGGCACACCAAGTCCTGTGCAGGCACCTGCGGCAATGGTGTTTGAGCTTGTGACGAAAGGGTATGAACCGAAGTCAACATCCAGCAAGGTTCCCTGGGCACCCTCGGCAAGTACTCTTTTTCCACCTGCGATGGCCTGGTTGATGAAATATTCTGAGTTTATAAGGTTGAACTCCTTCATCAGCTCAATACCTTCAAACCAGCCCTTTTCATAGTCTGCAAGATTGAATTCGGCACCATACTGCCTTATAATACGGAGGTGTTCCTTAAGCCTCTTATTATAGAGTGCGCCAAAACCGCTGTCGAGAATATCACCCGTGCGGATACCGTTTCTGCCTGCCTTATCAGTGTATGCCGGTCCGATGCCTTTCAGTGTTGATCCTATCTTGCCTTCTCCCTTGGACATTTCTGAGGCGGCGTCGAGCATGCGGTGACCCGGAAGTATAAGATGACTCTTCAATGAAATGTACAATCTGCTTTTCAGCGCCTCCATGGCAAGACCGGTTTTTTCAACCTCAGTCCTGAATATGGCAGGATCGATCACGACACCATTTCCTATTATGTTTATCTTGCCCTCGCGGAATATGCCAGAAGGTATAAGGTGCAAAATGTGCTTTACTCCGTTGAACTCAAGGGTATGTCCTGCATTGGGTCCGCCCTGGAATCGTGCGATAATGTCATATTCAGGGGTTAGAACGTCAACAATCTTGCCTTTTCCCTCATCACCCCACTGTAAGCCTAACAATATGTCTATCTTCATAATACAAAAAAGTCTGCCATAAAAGAATCAGGTCACAATTTACGAAATAAATCGACCCGGGTGAAAAAAAACTGATCCTGATATATCATTTGACTTCATGTACCGATAGCATATATGATGCCGGAAGAATGCATAAAACTTCTGCATATTGGTCCTAATTGATAAATTATGCATAAATTTGATTATTGCTAATCAAACGAGAGAAAGTTGTTAAACGACAATCTAAATTATCTGAAATTATGAAAAAGCTGAAAGTTTTACTGATCTCCCTGATAGCACTTCTGCTTATTACACAGGCAGGGTATGGCCAGGATGACATCATTTTCAGAAGACATCTGGTTAAGTCAGGTTATCACGGGTTGCTATACGGAATTGCCGGTGACATTATCTTTGGAATAGAGGGACCGGCAGCGGCGGGTCTTCCCGTGATAGTTGCAGGTACATCTGTACTGGTTCCGCTGCTTACAAATTCAACCAGGCAGATAAACTATGGCTCTATGATATTGAGCGGCCACGGGAAGAGCGTAGGCTGGATACATGGCTTCTCGCTCTCTGCCTTGATTCTCGGAGAGGATATGTTCAATGAGAACAGGTACAAAGCAACAGTATCGATAGGTGCTCTGTCGAGTATCGGAGGAGGCATACTCGGCAGAAGTCTCGCCAACCGGAATTCCTGGTCAGAAGGCAGGATTGAGCTCTACAGGCATTATGGATGGGTTATGCCATTTACAGGTTCAGCGACGGTACTGGCAGCAGTTGACGACGTAAGACTAGCAGGCGCAGGTCTCCTTTTGTCAGGTGCAGCAGGGTATTTCATCGCAGGCAAGATAAGCGACTGGAATGATTTTACCCGCGGTGAGGTAAGGGCTACACAGACACTGGCATTTCTCAACATGGGTCTGGGGTATGGTATTATGAGCGACAAGCAGTCTGGGGGTGAAGAGTCCGATTTTGACCGCACAGATCTCTTCTTCCCGGCGATTGGAGCATTGTCGGGTACAGTTATAGGTCATTTTTACAACAGGAACCTTAACTTCACCCCCCAGCAGGGCATGATGACCGGATATGCAGCTGCGGGCGGGGCGATAGTTGGCCTTGGAATAGCTTTGCTTACCGATTCTGAGAAGATCACACCGTACTACCTGATACCATATGCGACAGGACTTGGTTCATATATTGCAGCTGTGGAGATACTTAAGAGGCGCGGTGGCACTTATTCATTATCAGATGAAAAGAAGACGAATGGACTGAATGTCTCATTCATGCCACAAAACCTGATTATCAACAACAGGCTCGGGGATAAGGGTTTCTTTGTAAATGGACAATACAGGGGTATGCAGCCTATGTTTGCGGCATCACTCACCTTCTGATGAGAGACCCGGCAGAGCGCCGGGTTTTTCAATCAATGGTTATTCAGTCTTCGCGTCGGTGTTAAATCTGCCGTAGATATATAGCGAGTGGTAGGCAGGAGTGAAGTTATTCAGTTCACAAGCCGTACGTATGATCTCCATTATGCGAGGGTCACAAAACTCAATTACCCTGCCTGTCTCAATGTCGATAAGGTGGTCGTGCTGGCCGCACTGAAATGAGCGTTCAAACTGGGCCATATTCTTGCCGAACTGATGCTTGGTGACGAGATTGCAGTCGAGAAGCAGTTCGATTGTATTGTACAGTGTGGCCCGGCTTACCCGGTAGTTCTTGTTCTTCATCGAGATGTAGAGGCTCTCAATGTCGAAATGACCGCTGCGGGAGTATATCTCTTCGAGAATGGCAAATCTTTCAGGAGTTTTCCTGTGACCCTTCTTTTCAAGGTATGCAGTGAATATCTGCCTGACTATCTTCTTTGTATCATCACTAAGCATATTCGGACCAATTAAAAACTACTGCAAAAGTATGATTTTTTTCATTCAGTATACTCCTCAACCCGGCTTACCGATTCAAGTCCTTTGATATTCGAGATTTTAAGTATCAGATTGTTGAGGTCATTGGAGTGGTGCACGTAAAGGTCTATGGTTCCCTCGAAAATTCCGTTATTGACAGTAATGTTTATGTTCCTCATGTTTACATTGAGCTCATAGGAGATAATATGGGTGATTTCACTTGCCAGGCCAATTCTGTCAATACCTGTCATTTTTATCCTGGCCAGGAAAGAGACCAGTTTGTGAATTGTCCATTTGACTGCAATGATCTTGTCGCCTTCATTTGACAGCAGCCTGATTGCCACGGGGCATCGGGGCTTATGGATGATTATTGAATCACCCTGACCTATATATCCCATTACCTCATCACCCGGTATCGGGTTACAGCAATTGGCGATCTCATATGAGGGTTTATCATCATCAAGGCTTTCGCGAAGGAGGTACGGAACCTTCTTGTCGATCACAGGCTGCTTCTTCTGTTGCTTCTCTTCAGTCTGATCCCTGTTTTGATCCCTGTTTTGATCCCTTCTTGAACCGGTAAGCTTAAGCTCCCAGTACTTGATCAGTTTACGTGTGGGGTTCTGCCTAACAACCTTCCTGAGATTGTCGAGGTTTATGATACCCAGTCCGATCTTTGAGTAAAGTTCATCCTTGTTGAGAACATCGTAGGCAGGAAGCAGCTTCTTGAATACCCCTGAGCCGGGTTGAACACCCAGTTCCGCGAGCTTCTTTTCAAGAATTTCCTTACCCTTTTGCAGCCTGTCCTTCGTTTCAGCCTTCAGGGCATCTGAGATTGCCGTTTTGGCCTTGGCTGTCTGTACGTAGGAGAGCCATTCCTTTTCAGGCCTGGCAATGTCGGAAGTGATAATCTCTACCTGGTCGCCGCTCTGAAGCACTGTATTGAGGGGCAGGAGCTTGTAGTTCACCTTTGCACCGATGGCCTTGTTCCCGATCTCAGTATGAATCTCATACGCAAAGTCGAGAGCCGTCGATCCCTTGGGCATGTTTATCAGGTATCCCTTGGGTGTGAATACCATTATTTCAGTCGAGAAGAGATTCATCTTGAACTCGTCGAGAAACTCTATCGGATCCTCAAGGGGGTTTTCAAGCATCACCCTAATTTTCTTGATCCACTTGTCGAGCTCATTTTCGCGCGCCTGTTCTCCCTTGTACCTCCAGTGAGCTGCGTACCCCCTCTCGGCGATCTCGTCCATCCTCTTGCTTCGTATCTGAACCTCAACCCACTTACCTTCAGGGCCCATAACCGTAAGATGCAGAGCCTCATATCCGTTTGGCTTTGGCCTGTTTACCCAATCCCTCAGCCTGTCAGGCTTTGAGGGGTAGAAGTCGGTGATTATAGAAAAGATGTCCCAGCACTGGGTCTTTTCAGGAATGCCGGGAAGAGGCTCGAAGACAATTCTTACGGCCAGGATATCATATATCTCCTCGAACGGGACGTTCTTCGCCTGCATCTTTTTCCAAACAGAGTAAATAGATTTTGGCCTTCCGTTGATATCGAAAGTGTAGCCGCCCTCTGTCAGTCTTTCAATTATCGGCAGTGCAAATTTATTTATCAGGGCCAGGTTCTTCTTCTCTCCGTGCTTGATCTTCCTTGCTATCTCTTCATGTATGCGGGGATGTCTGTATTTCAGGCTGAGGTCCTCAAGTTCGGTCTTGATTGCATAGAGGCCAAGCCGGTGGGCCAGGGGAGCATAGAGGTAAATTGTTTCACCGGCTATCTTCATTTTCTTGTGCTCGGGCATCGAATCAAGGGTGCGCATGTTATGCAGCCGGTCGGCAATCTTGATAAGTATTACCCTTATGTCATCGCTTATTGTCAGGAGCATTCTCCTGAAGTTTTCAGCCTGAAGCGATGAGTTCTCCTTGTTATAGGTTCCTGATATCTTCGTCAGGCCATCGATCAGCGATGCTATCTTCCCTCCGAACTCCTTCTCAATATCCTGCAGGGTTGATTCAGTATCTTCAACGACATCATGAAGCAGCGCAGCGGTAATTGACTTGGCACCAAGGCCCACCTCCTGGTTGACTATACGTGCCACCGCAATGGGATGGATGACATAAGGCTCACCCGACTTTCTCCTCATATTCCAGTGAGCCTCATTTGCGACCCTGAAGGCCTTTTCAATCATCTCCCTTTCTCCGGGTTTGTCACAGCGGTAAAGGTTGTTCATCAGCAGTTCATACTCCTCGCTGATCCTCCTGACATCCTCATCATCAAAAACGTTCTTCTCAGCCATATTCTGCCGCTATCTTTACCGCCTTGTAAACTACAAATATAATTCAGTTGGGTGACATTCCGAACAGATCAGTTGTTGTAAATTAGGGCAACTGTCCCCGTCTTCTCAGTGAGCTTTCCCGAAGGTGTTTTTATTCGGAGGAACCAGAGGTACACATCCGGGGGAAGCTTCCCCCCGCGCCATGTGCCATTCCACTGCTCGGCGTAATTCGAGGTTCTGAACAGCACTCTGCCGCCTCTGTCCCTTATAATCAGCAGAAACTCAGTGGGCGTAAATGCCATTACCGGACCGAAAAAGTCGTTTAGGCCGTTACCATCGGGAGTGAAGGCATTGGGCATGAAAAAGGAGTCAGGAGCATCAATGCAGGTTGTGTTGGAAACCGATTGATAAACAGCACCATCGGTTAAATTGCCCAGCGCGGTAAGCCTGAAGCATATTTCACTGCCGGTAATCTCATACATAAGGTTACGAAAATCGAGTGTAACTGATGAGTCGGCGGGAGAAAGTATCTCCAGGTCACTGAATATCGAGTTCCCTGTATGGTACTGCAGTATGTACCGGTCAACACCTTCCGCCCAGCCGGTATACCGGTTCCATGCAAGTGTCAGAGTATTGTCTGACAGTTTATGTGTGAGCACCATATTCCCTGCCGGACCTGAGGTAAGTACAGAGGCACCGCAGTTGTTTATCACCCCGACGGTATATGTATATCTTCCTGTTGCTGTTGCCTGTGTGTCGGTGAAGTCAAAAGACCCTCCGGTTGAGATGACTGAGCCCGCTACAGCAGGCTCTCCGTCACCCTCACGCCGCATAATCATGAAGCGACTCAGCTCTGTCAGCTGGTCATACCTTGCAGAAATCACAATCCGGCCCGATGAGTTAACAGTGACATTCGAAATAATAAGCCAGGCAGGTGGTCTGTCAATGTCTGTCAGAACTGGCACCCTGTTAGAGTCTGAAACCGAACCGTCACCCATCAATGCCCTTGCCATAAAGGTATATGAGCGGCCAAACCCGAAACCTGTCCATTCAAACACCGACCCTGCTTCTTCTGTCGAGTGTATCATCATGAATTCACCACCATCGGCCGAAGCATATAACTTATATGCAGTGACTCCGGTTACCACGGGAGTGTATTCCGACCATGAGATATCGATTTTGTTGCTGCAGGTATCGAGTCTGGCAGCAAGGTAGATGGTGCTCAGGGGGTTTGATAACGGACTTATATTCAGCTCACTGTCTATTGCTGCGACCACATACGCCTCGCTGAAGAATGTAGCACCTGTCTCAAAGTCGGTGAATGACAGGGTGGCCGGATTCCATAGGGTGTCGATGGCATACCCCTCGTTATTGCGATAGCGGTACACAACATATCCTGCTACCCCTGCAGATGGGCTTGCCGTCCAGGTAAGTGTGGCAGATGCCGGAGAGTGGTTGACGGTGACGTTTCTCAGTACGGGAGCAGCAGGCTGGGCAGGGCAGTGTGCGTTACCCTGAAGAACCATTAATCCCAGAGCCAGTGTTGCTGAGATATACCAGTGTTTTTTCATTCCATTTTGCCTGCGACTACCTCACAGAAATTCTCCTTATTGTAATACGTCTCCGCCAGTTGTTTTATTTCGTTTGGAGTTACTGATCTGATTTTTTCCTTCAGGATGCTGTAATACTCCATGCCCAGACCCGCATCGGTGGCAGTCATGAAACTGTCGCATGTCGCGAACGGACCGTCGAACTGTCTCACCATCTCGCCCAGCATACTGTTTCTTACGAGTCTTAGTTCGCTGTGGCTTACCGGGTTTGTCTGCAACGCATCCAGTTCCCTGTAGATTTCGGTAAGGGTTGCACGTGTGTGCGGCACTCCCGTTTCAGTTGATATAAGGGCCAGCCCACCAAGCTTGTATGAGTGCAGTGACGAACCGATGCCGTAGGTGAAGCCTTTGTCCTCCCTGAGGTTCCTCATAAGCCTTGACCCGAACCATCCCCCGAGTAATGTGTCCACTACCCTCAATCCCGGAAAATCGGGGTGAGCCATGCCAATCGTTCTTGCTGCAATCTTCACTGAGCTTTGCACGGCATCAGCCTTTTCGACAAATACCTTTCGGCCTTCATATTGTGTTCCGGGAAGCATTCGATAGCCATCACCCTGAGGTGGCATGGGCCTGTTTCCGAAGAGTTCGTCAATGATAGCGATCTCTGTGTCAGATATTCTGCCGGCAAGGGAGATTCTGATTAGTCCGTTATTGTAGAACTTGTTGTGGAAACTGATGAGCGACTCTCCTGTTACGGCCGCGAAGTAATGGGGTTGCACCCTTCTTCCGTACGGATGGTCGGTTCCGAAGAGAGTTTCAAGCAGTGCTTCAAGGGATAGAAAGCTTACCTTCTGCCTGTTGATAAGGAATGTCTGGAGCCTTGTCTCGCTGTGCATGTCCAGCTCTGATTGCGGGAATACCGGTTCGGTAATTATGTGATTCAGTAACCTTGCCGTGGTACTGAAGGCTGAAGGAAGCATGAAGAGCTGAACGACGGCCTTGTCGCGTTCGACAGAGAAGCCGGGGACAGAGCCATGAAAATCGAATGCCTCGTCGATATCCTTTGCCGACATGGAGGCGGTTCCCCCGTTCAGCATTACGTTAGTGAAGCGTGCCTGCAATGGTTCTGTCTCGTTTATCGTTCCTGCATCGAAGGTGATTTCTAAACGCACTATCTCGGTTGACTCAGAAGGGAAGAGGTAAACCGGAATGCCGTTCTTCATGAGATGTCTTTCCGGTTCCTTAAGCGAGCCCGTGTCGGGCAGCTTAACTGCCGGCGGTTTAATATGGCTTATTTTGCTTTCCATTTCAGTCATTGCGTAGTTTGCGGTACCAGAGTGTTGAGGCTGCATCTTCTCTCAGGGTATCTGCGGCAGAGTCTGTGATCATCCGGGATGTAAGGGCAGAATATGCGTCTACCTCACGGTTGATATTCATGGCATCTCCCATAAGCCCGAAGGTTGACAGGGCGATTGCCTTTTGCAGGATTCCCGCGTGCGAGAGATGGAATGAAGAGTGAAAGCGGTTTTTCACCTTTTGCAGTTCACGATCAGGAACCTGTGTGGTTCTTAGTTTGCTTATTTCCTGATTTAGAGCCTCTTCAGCAATCTCGATTTCAATGCCGTCAGCAACGCGGCCGAATATCATCAGCATGCCCCTGTCGATTTCACCGGTAACGAAAGCATTGATCTCGGTAAAGAGTCTCTTCTCCCTTACCAGTGAGGCGAAGAGCCTTCCTGATTCACCACCGGCAAGGATGTCGGTGAGGGCGTCAAAGGTGTTGAACCGGGGGTCATTTCGCCTGCAGATTACCCAGGCCTTATAGATAGCGTTGGCTGGAACGTCTCTCTCAACAGATAGCACTTCGGGCCTGGTCTTAAGGGGTTCAGGGGGCAGGTCCCTGGGGCCGACGGCTGGCCCGGGCCTTATGCCGCCGAACCATTTTTCAGCCAGTCTGACAGCTTTATCGGGCTTAATGTTACCTGCAATGGTAAGTATTGCGTTTGCGGGGTGGTAATATCTGGTGAAGAAATCCCTCAAACGTTCGTGGTCTGCCTTTTCGATGTGTGATATATCCTTTCCTATCGTTGGCCATCTGTAGGGGTGGACCTTATAGACCAGGGGTCTGAGGTTCAGCATGGCATCTCCGTATGGCTGGTTGAGGTATCTCTGCCGGAATTCCTCCGACACTACCTTTTTCTGAACCACAATGCTCTTATCTGAAAGGTCGGGACCTTTCATGCGGTCAGATTCGAGCCATAGGGCCGTTTCGAGGTTTGACAGGGGTATGGTGATGTAATAGTTTGTTATATCGGTGTTTGTGAATGCATTGCTTTCGCCTCCTGCAATTTGCAGGGGGGTGTCAAAATCAGGGATTGCCCCGGTTCCACCGAACATGAGGTGTTCGAAAAGGTGGGCAAAGCCGGTCATTTCGGGGTCTTCATCCTTTGATCCTACATCGTACATTAGATTCACCGCAGCCAGAGGAGTGGAGGGGTCGGTGTGGACCAGCAGCCTGAGGCCGTTGTCGAGGGTGTATTTTGCGACGTTTATAATCATGGGCATCAATATAGAAACAAAGGGCTTTGGTGATCTGCAAACATAAATAAAAACGGCGAGACTGATGTTTTGTTCTTATATTTGCATTTCCGCTATTATGTGCAGATAAAAGTCAGGAAATGAAAATTGATCTGAAACGACTTCTTGGGTTTGAATTCTACAGAAAACTGCTGTTTGCCGAGCAGAAGAGGCTTATCTATTTCCTGAGCATGGTGGTTGGCCTGACGAGCGCACTGGCTGCGGTTATTCTGAAGAACACAATTCATTTCACCCACAGGTTGCTGACAAGCGGGTTTGTGAAGGAGGATTCAGAAAGCTATCTGTTCCTCGCTTATCCGTTAATGGGGATAACACTTACCTGGTTGTTTGTGAAGTACGTTGTGCGCGATGATATTAGCCATGGTGTCAGCAGGATACTGAGATCGATAAGCAAGGGAAACTCGGTAATAAAGCCCCATAACAACTGGTCGTCGATGGTTGCAAGTACCATTACCATCGGTTTCGGCGGGTCGGTAGGAGCGGAGGCGCCGATAGTACTTACCGGTGCTTCTCTGGGATCGAACATCGGGCGGTGGTTTGGACTTAACTACAGGCAGATAACGCTTCTGCTGGGTTGCGGAGCCGCGGGGGCTGTTGCAGGGATTTTCAAGGCGCCACTCGCCGGAATAATCTTCACCCTCGAGATACTGATGCTTGACCTTACCATCTCGTCGATAGTACCCCTGCTGATAGCTTCAGTAACGGCAAGTACTGTCGCCTACTTTTTTATGGGTAGTGAGGTTCTCTTCAGTTTTGCTGTCAAGGAGTCGTTCCTGCTTGCAAACCTGCCATGGTATGCCCTTCTGGGGGTGGTTACGGGATTGATATCTGCCTATTTCTCGCGGGTCACCCTTTTTGTAGAGCGCCAGTACCAGAAGATAACCTCCCAGGTAGCAAGAGTCTTTACCGGAGGATTGGTTCTCGGACTGCTTATCTTCCTGTTCCCGCCTCTTTATGGTGAGGGTTACGACACTATCATGAGTCTGCTGACCGGCAATAGTGAGGCAATTTTCGAGAGCAGTCTCTTTGCAGGCTTGTCAGGCAGCTTTGTGATGCTGTTACTGTTTCTTGGCGCCCTGATACTTCTCAAGGTTATTGCCACAAGTTCGACCAATGGGGCAGGGGGTGTCGGAGGTGTATTCGCCCCGTCACTGTTCCTGGGGGGGGTTGCAGGTTACTTCACTGCCTCGGTCCTTAACGGAGTATTCGGATTAGCGGTTCCTGAAAGCAGTTTTGTGCTTACGGGCATGGCAGGAACCATGGCCGCGATAATGCATGCACCACTAACGGCGATCTTCCTTATTGCCGAGATCACAGAGGGATATGGTCTGCTAATTCCATTGATTATTACATCAACGATGGCATATATTACAATTAAGGGTTTTGAGAAGCACTCGATATACCACAAACAGCTTGCACACGACGGCGAGCTGATAACACATGACAAGGACCAGGCTGTACTGACGCTTATGGACTGGACCAAGGAGATTGAGAAGGACCTGGCGACGGTGAGGTCGAAAGATAACCTGGGCCAGCTGGTGAAGATTATATCAAGTTCACGCAGGAATATATTTCCGGTGGTCGATGATTACAATGTTCTTGAAGGGGTTGTTCTTCTTGATGATGTAAGGAAGATCATGTTTGATACCGACAAATATGAAGAGGTGACTGTGTCACAGCTGATGACCATTCCACCCTCGTATGTCGACATACGTGAGAATATGAATGTGGTGATGGAGATATTCAACAGTACCGGGGTATGGAACCTGCCGGTTCTTGACAATGGCCTGTATGTCGGGTTCATATCAAAATCAAGGATATTTTCGGCCTATCGCGAACTGCTGGTGCAGGTTTCAGAGGAGTAATACTACTTCTATTTTTATATATTTGCCACAACAAAAATCCACCATAATGAAAAGAGACAAGACTATATTCGATTTGATTGCCCTGGAGAAGGAGCGCCAGATTAACGGACTTGAACTTATTGCTTCAGAGAACTTTGCAAGTGAACAGGTACTTGAGGCGATGAGTTCGGAAATGAACAACAAATATGCCGAGGGTTATCCCGGCGCCCGTTATTACGGAGGGTGTGAGGTTGTAGACCAGTCAGAGCAGATTGCCATTGACAGGCTTAAGAAGCTTTTTGACGCTGAATATGCAAACGTACAGCCTCACTCAGGAGCACAGGCGAATATGGCGGTATTTCTTGCCGTTTTGAAGCCCGGAGACACATTTATGGGACTCGACCTGGCTCACGGCGGTCACCTCTCACACGGCTCGCCGGTGAATTCGTCAGGTATACTCTATCGCCCTGTTGCTTATGGTGTTGATGAGGAGACGGGCAGAATCGACTATGATAAGATGGAGGAGACAGCACACAGGGAGAAGCCGAAGCTCCTGGTGGGTGGGGCATCTGCCTACAGCAGGGAGTGGGACTATGCAAGGATGCGGAAGATTGCCGACAGTGTCGGTGCACTTTTCATGGTTGACATGGCACACCCGGCAGGTCTGATAGCGGCAGGACTGCTTGATAATCCACTCAGGCATGCTCATATAGTTACCTCGACAACCCATAAGACCCTACGCGGGCCGAGGGGAGGACTTATACTTGTCGGCAAGAAATTTAAAAAACCGTCAGGC
>CAYUOS010000009.1:0-39235 GCA_964446435.1 uncultured Rikenellaceae bacterium
TTTTTGGAAAACAGCAATCTTGCCTTTGCCCTTAAAGAAAAACCGGATATTGGCAATATCAGGGAAACATTTGTTCTGAATCAACTTCTTAATGCAGGTTTGAAAGTCAGTTCTCCAGATAAAGGCGACTTCATTACAGATGGATTGACAATAGAAGTAGGTGGGAAGGACAAGAATAGTGAACAGATAAAACATCTGGATAATTATCTAATTGCTTCCGATAATCTCGAAACAGGAGCGGGAAACAAAGTACCTGTGTGGCTATTCGGGTTTTTATATTGACCAAAAAACTGTTTGGTTGTTTTAATACATAAGTCTTGAGGAGTAAAAGTCGTGTGAGGATTACTCGCTTCGCTCGTGATCCTCAAGGAGGTTGCTTTACAAAGAAAAAGCCCTGCTGTGCTTTGCACAGCATGGGTCTTTTTGTTTTAATCCTCTTACAGAAGCAAGCTTCTGGCGAGTCTTAAAACAAAAATCCCCGGTGCTTTCGCACCAGGGCTTTTCCTTGTAGCGGAGGGAGGATTCGAACCTCCGACCTTTGGGTTATGAGCCCAACGAGCTACCTCTGCTCCACCCCGCAGTTTTTACGAGGTGCAAATATAATGGAAATGCGTAACCGCACCAAAGATTTTTTCATTTTTTTGTACTTTTTAGGTAAGTTTGCCTGTTTTGTGACGTTCTATATGAGCAAAAACAATCTTGTTTTGTTGTTCAATGTAAACAATAAATAAAAGTAATATGCCAAGAGTATTCAAAGCAACCGATATTGAAAAGGAAGAGAAGGAGCTGATGCGTGATTACCTCGACCGCCACATGCCACACGTGGTATGCACCGACCAGGTTAAGAAGGGAGATAAGTTCACAGTCAAGGTCAGAATGGGAGAAAACTATACCCATCCCGATGATCCAGACCACTTTATCAGCGTCATACAACTTTGGAACAGGGAGACCCTCCTGGCAGAGTGCAGGTACTCATCAGGGGCATTCGGCAACAAACCGGCTCACTCAGAGGTAGACTTTTATCTGACTGCACCCGAGGTTTCGATGAACCTGACCGCAATGGCGGTTTGTACCAAGCACGGACTATGGCAGAGTGAGGAGAAACCGGTGAAGGTCGTCTAATAATATTATCTTTGCCGGGTTATTTAACAACGAAATGGCAGGTAACGAAATCAAAAAGAGAAACTGGCGCGACAAATATCGCTTCGCAGTTTTCAATGACAAGACATTCGAAGAGGTTTGGAGAATCAGGATGCCCCAATATGCAGCCTTCCTCCTCGGAACACTGGTATTCCTGATTATTGTGGGATCGACAGTCTCACTGATAGCTTTCACGAACCTGAGAGAGTTCATCCCCGGCTACCCTGACGCAAACCTTCGCAGAAGCATCTACATGAACGCCATCTACCTTGACTCTATCGAATACGAGCTTCAGCTAAGGGATAATTACTTCCATACAATCAACGCTATCATTTCAGGAAAGGAGCCTATCGACCGGCTTGCCATGCAGGACACCTCCCGCAACTATTCAAATATTACCTTCAGCACATCATACCACGACTCTCTGTTACGTGTTCAGATGGAGAGGGACGAACTCTACAACCTGTCACTTGGCGTCAGCGTCTCTTCAGGCTGGAAGGGCCTTGCCGGTGTGCATTTCTTCCCTCCGGTACGAGGGATAGTATCGGCAAAGTTCGATAGCCGCACAAGGCACTACGGTACTGATATTGTTGCCCGACCAAAGGCCCTTGTCGCTTCAACACTCGACGGCGTAGTTATTTTCACAGGCTGGACAATGGAGACAGGGTTTGTAATACATGTTCAACACCCCAATAACATTATCTCTATCTACAAGCACAACGCAGTCCTTCTCAAGGAGGCAGGCGACCAGGTTCGGGCAGGAGAGGCAATCGCCATTGTAGGTGACTCGGGTGAGATGTATACCTCAGGACCACATCTACACTTTGAAATATGGTACAATGGTGAAGCCGTTGATCCTGAACGGTACATACTTTTCTAACAGCCACCCAATGCGAAGGCACATAACAATCCTGGGTTCAACAGGCTCGATAGGAACACAAGCCCTGGAGGTACTTTCCAGTTATCCCGACAGGTTTTCCGTTGAAGTGCTTACAGCAAACAATAATTACAATCTGCTTGCCGAACAGGCAAGAAAGTATCTGCCCGACTCGGTTGTGATCGGAAACAGGGAGCACTACAGTGCCCTTAAAGAGATGCTTAAAGACTTGCCTGTAAAGGTGTATGCAGGTGAGGATTCAATAGAGCAGGTGGCAGAGGCAGGAAACAGCAACCTGGTTCTGGCGGCAATGGTAGGCTACTCAGGACTGAAGCCTGCACTGAGGGCCGTCAAGGCAGGAAAAATTGTGGCACTTGCGAACAAGGAGACACTGGTGGCGGCAGGGCACCTTATCAGACGATCAGCCAGGGAGTCAGGAAGCTTTATCATACCTGTTGATTCTGAACACTCTGCAATATTTCAATGTCTGGTGGGTGAGGGTGACAATCTGGTTGAAAAGATTACCCTTACTGCTTCAGGAGGCCCTTTCCGCGATCTGACGGCTGAACAGCTTATGGAGGTCACACCGGCACAGGCTCTCAGGCACCCGAACTGGGCCATGGGCAGCAAGGTTACAATAGATTCGGCTTCTCTGATGAACAAGGGATTGGAGGTTATCGAGGCACACTGGCTCTTTGACCTGCCGGCTGAGAAGATTGAGGTGATTATTCATCCGCAGTCTGTAATTCATTCGTTGGTACATTTTACTGACGGATCGGTAAAGGCACAGATGGGGGTACCCGATATGAGGGTACCCATAATATACGCCCTTTCATATCCCGACAGGCTTACAACTGAACTGCCGAGGCTCGATTTCAGGGAGTGCACCAGCCTGACCTTTTACCATCCTGACACCAACAGATTCAGAAACCTGGCCCTGGCGTACCGTGCCCTTGAATCAGGTGGCAATATTCCCTGTGCCCTTAATTCAGCCAACGAGATAGCAGTCACTTCCTTTCTCTGCGGAGAGATCGGGTTTGTTCAGATGCCCGATGTTGTAGAATATACCCTCGAAAGAACAAAATACATTTCAGATCCCACACTTGAGGACCTGGAGCATACAGATGCCGCAGGCCGGACATTGGCAATGGCATACATTCAAAAAACAGGAAACAGAATATGACAGTATTAGTAAAAGCAGCACAGCTACTTCTTGCCCTCTCAATACTCGTGATAATACACGAGTTGGGCCATTTTATACTTGCAAGAATCTTTAAAACCCGTATAGAGAAATTCTATCTCTTCTTCGACCCCTGGTTTTCTCTGTTCAGGTTCAAGCGGGGTGATACCGAATATGGAATAGGATGGATTCCGCTCGGGGGGTATGTGAAGATTTCCGGAATGATAGATGAGTCGCTTGACAAGGAGCAGATGAAGCAACCTCCGCAACCCTATGAATTCAGGTCCAAGCCTTCATGGCAAAGGCTGCTGATAATGGTGGGAGGTGTTCTTTTCAACCTTTTGCTTGCCATGCTCATTTACATAGGGGTTCTTTTCAAATGGGGAGAGACCTACCTGGCTACCAGGGATGTCAGGTACGGAATTGTTACCGATTCGCTTGGCTACGAGATGGGGCTGAGAAATGGAGACAAGATACTGTCAATTGACAACCAGTATGTTGCAAACTTCTACGGCATAGTTTCCGATATCATTCTGAATGAGAGAGGCTCAATACAGGTAGAACGTGATGGTGAGAGGATTGAGATTCCCGTTCGAAAGGATTTTGTGCCTTATATGCTTAAAGGCCAGTTCAGGTTAGACGCACGTATTCCTTTTGGTCCGTTCGTGATAACCGGCTTCGGCAAGGAATCGCCGGCACAGATGGCTGGACTGCAGACAGGCGATACGGTTGCTGAAATAGATGGAAACGCCTTTTTATGGTACGATGAATTCCAGGAGTATCTTGCCCTTAACCGTGGTGAGGAGGTTGCGATAACAGTAAACCGTGACGGAGAGCAAAAGGTTTTTCCGGTGAGGGTCACAGAGGCAGGGATGCTCGGAGTGACCAGAACGGTGTATCAGGTTTTTGATCTTACCGAATACCGGTATGGTTTGCTTCAGTCTGTTCCGAAAGGAATAGCCAAGGGAATCTCCACGGTTGGCGATTACCTCAAGCAATTCAGGCTAATATTCTCGCGTGAAACCAAGGGCTACGAATCACTCGGGGGGTTCCTTACCATCGGCAGTATATTCCCCGGAGCATGGGACTGGCATCACTTCTGGAACCTGACTGCATTTCTCTCGATCATACTGGCTATAATGAACATATTGCCTATCCCGGCACTTGACGGGGGTCATGTGATGTTCCTTCTCTATGAGGTGATAACCAGGCGCAAACCCAGCGACAAGTTTATGGAATATGCACAGATAACAGGCATGATCATAATCTTTGCCCTGCTTATTTACGCCAATGGCAATGACATAGTGAGGTTCATTATCAGGAGGTAAAAAATAAAACTATTGGTTGCGATTCACTAAACTATTTATACCTTTGTTGTGATTTTTAAAAACTTATGAGATGGCACCAATGTTCATTCTGGCAGGTATGTTCGGCCCCACAGAGATAATATTGATTATCCTGGTTGTTGTTCTTCTCTTCGGAGGAAGGAAAATTCCCGAGCTGATGAGAGGCATAGGGCAGGGTATGAAGGAGTTCAAGAAAGCATCACGTTCAGAAGAGGGGAGTGACGAAAAGAAGTAGTACTTCGATAATGATCTTTTTACCGGACTCATTTCCGGAACTGTCAATATAACCCGCTGATCATCTGCGGGTTTTTGTTTTCTTGTTGGCATAATTATTGAGCAGAAAGAAGGGTTAAAAAATACAGATTATGAAAATCAGGACTATTGTCACAGTTGCTCTGGCAATTACTTTTGCAACTGCCGGCTGCCGTGGAAAAGGAGATTCAGCAGCATCGAGAATTATGTCCAATATCACCGGTGCATCAGGCGAAATAGTAATTGTTGCCGAGAAGGTGTTTCTTGAAAGCGCTCAGGGCGAAAGGCTTATGGGTCTCTTTCAGGAGGCTGTTCCTGGTCTGCCTCAGTATGAACCGATGTTCTCAATACTTACTGTCACTCCGGGTGGATTTGGCCGGCTATACAGGAACCACCGTAACATTCTCTTCATAAGTACCGACCCTGAACTTCCGGAAGCCAAGGTGGTGTTTCAGACTGATACATATGCCGCAACACAGTTGATATTCAGGGCAGAGGGTCCAGATGCAGCTTCAGTGGTGGATGAAATGGAGAAGAGGAAGAACCTGATATTTGAGAAGTTGCTGACCGCGGAAAGGGAGAGGTGGATGAGTTATTACCGCCGGACTCAGTCAAGTCATACCTTTAACAGCCTTCGCGACCAGCACGGAGTCTCAATGCCGGTACCGGCAGGTTATCGTATTGACGTAACCAAACCAGGATTTGCCTGGGTAGCCCTTGAGACACCTACAACAACCCAGTCGGTTCTGATACATTATTTCAAGGCCTCAGGAAGCGCGGTTTTCAGTCGCGACAGCATCATAATGATAAGGAACAAGCTTACCAGGCAGGAGGTCAAGGGTCCCGCTCAGGGTAGCTACATGGCAATTGAGGAGAAGCTGCCCGTTGACTACAGGATTTTCAGCCACAACGGACGCAACTATGCAGAGATAAGGGGATTATGGACGCTAGTAAACGGATTCATGGGTGGGCCGTTCATCTCGATTATGACATATGACGAGAAGAACAGGCGTGCTGTATTCCTTGATGCCTTTGTTTACGCCCCTAATGACAACAAACGTGAATTGCTCAGGCAGGTTGAGGCTCTTCTTTACCTTGCCGACTTTCATTCTCCCGAAGAGGTGACGGTTATCGGAAAGATGCCGGAAGACAAGAAGTAGCAATCAGTCAGGCTGTGTTTCATATTTCTGGTTCCTGCGCCGGGGTGTAAACCCTGCGCGGGAGATGATAGTCTTAATCTCATCTGAATTGAAGCGGTAGCCTCCACCTGCCGAGCTTACGACGTTCTCCTCGATCATTACGGAACCAAGGTCATTGGCGCCGGCATGCAGCGACAGCATCGCAATATCCTTCCCTACGGTAAGAAGTGAAGCCTGAATGTTGGTTATATTGTCAAGCATTATCCTGCTGATAGCTATCAGCCTTAGATAGTCCTCTGCAGATACTGTGTTCCTTATCCCGTATTTTCGGGCAAGCATGGTTCCTTCATCCTGAAATGGCCATGGGATGAAAGCGATAAAGCCATAGTGGCCTACAGGCCTCTGTGACTGAAGTTCTCTCAGAAGCACCAGATGGCTGATCCGTTCGCGTGCCGTCTCAGCGTGACCAAACATCATTGTGGCTGAGGTTGGAAGATTCAACAGATGTGCTTCTCTCATAACGTCTAGCCACTCTTGTGTTGTCGCCTTGGCAGGTGATACGATTCTTCTTACCCTGTCGGACAGTATCTCTGCACCGGCACCCGGAAGTGAATCGAGTCCGGCCTTACTGAGCTCCTCGAGCACCTCTCTAACAGTAAGTTGCTCCTTTCGCGCAAGCCACACCACCTCGGGCGGGCCGAGTGCATGCAGCTTAAGTCGCGGAAACTCATTCTTCAGGTTACTGAAGAGGCCGGTATAAAAAGCGAGACCAAGTTCAGGGTGCATTCCTCCCTGAAGCAGCAACTGATTGCCACCCAGGTCAAACAGCTCGCGGCATTTCTCACGATACTCGTCAATGGTTGTGATATATGAATCAGGTGATCCTTTTTTTCGACAGAAGTTGCAAAAGAGGCATTGTGAGAAGCATACATTGGTAATGTTGATGTTGCGGTCGATAATCCACCCCACCTCATTACCCGGCACATGGCAGTTTCGCAGTTGCATGCCTGCAAGCATCAGTTCTGCCAGGGGAGCTTTCTCATAGAGGTGTAGTCCCTCGTCTTCAGTAAGTGTTTCTCTGGCAAGAGCCTTTTTGAACAGCGCATCTGTATTCATTCCCTTGTACAATAACAGCACTTTTATGCCGGGCATTTAGCCTTTTCAAAGGTAGCAGAATATGCATTATCAGAACCGATATTTTGTATTAACTTTACCCTTCATAATTTTCAGGTGAGGGGTACTGCCATCATCATGATATGGCCGTCAACTGACAGTTTAACACTATCACGAGAAATGGAAACGAACGACATAAAAGTTGGTATAAGCAACGGGGATATTAACGGCATTGGCTACGAGATTATTATCAAGGCTCTTTCAGACCAGCATCTCATTGAGTCATGTACCCCGATAGTATATGGCTCGCCTAAGGTGGCTGCCTATCACCGGAAGACACTCAATATCGAGAACTTCAGTTTCAACAATATAAGATCGGCCGATGAGGCCCATCACCGGAAACCAAACATGATCAACTGTCTTGATGATGAGGTGAGGGTTGAGCTTGGTAAATCGACGAAGCAGGGAGGAGAGGCCGCTCTCAGATCGCTCGAGATGGCAGTGGCTGATCTTAAGGCAGGCAAAATAGATGTTCTGGTCACAGCACCAATTGACAAGCACAATATTCAGTCTGACAACTTCAGGTTTCCTGGTCACACTGACTATCTGAAATCGGTTTTTGGGTGCGATGATGTACTGATGCTCATGATCTCTGATAATATGCGTATCGGAACGGTTACCGGTCATATACCGCTTGCAGATGTACCCGTAGCAATAACCATCGAGAATCTGTTGTCGAAGCTGAGAATACTCAACAAGTCACTCTTCAATGACTTTACCATACGCAAACCACGTATTGCCGTCCTTGGCCTTAATCCGCATGCCGGTGATAATTGCCTGACAGGAAGGGAAGAGGAGAGCGTGATTGCTCCCGCCATCAGCAAGGCATTCGATGAGGGGATACTTGCCTTCGGACCATATGCAGCAGACGGTTTCTTTGGTTCATCAGAGTTCAGGAAGTTTGATGCGATTCTGGCCATGTACCACGACCAGGGCCTGATCCCTTTCAAATCGTTTGCTTTTGAGTCGGGTGTTAACTATACGGCAGGACTGCCTGCGGTGAGGACATCACCAGCACACGGTACTGCATTCGGGATAGCAGGAATGGGAACAGCTGATGAATCATCATTCAGACATGCAATTTACAAGGCATGCGATATATTCCGCAGCAGGCAACTCAATAGTGAGATATCCGCTAATCCACTTCAACATCAGCAGATTGACACCCGTCATGAAAGGCCTGACGAGTTGCCGCCGGAGGTTCCGAATAACGATACGGCATTATGATTGAATACATAAAAGGTAAAATCACCGAGCTTAACCCGGCTTATCTGGTTATAGAGAGTGCCGGTATTGGCTATTTTGTAAGTATATCGCTGAATACCTATTCACAGCTTGAGAGCGGTGCTGATATCGTTTTGCCTGTGCATGAGGTAATAAGGGAAGACTCCAGGCAGCTTTATGGCTTCGCCGGCAGGTCGGAAAGAGAACTCTTCAGACTGCTGATATCGGTAAATGGGGTGGGGCCAAACACGGCAAGAATGATGCTTTCATCACTTAAACCGGCGGAGATTGAGAAAGCAATATCAGATTCGAATGTTCATCTGCTGAAAAGTATCAAGGGCATCGGCCTGAAGACGGCAGAAAGGATAATAGTTGATCTGCGCGATAAAACCGGAAAAGTTGCGCAGGCATCTGAAATTTTGACGCACAGGGACAATACAATGAGGGAAGAGGCGTTATCAGCATTGATGATGCTTGGATTTGTCAGGAGCGCCACAGTCAAGGTAATCGACAAATTACTGGCAGAAAACAGAAATCTGACAGTTGAGGAGCTTATCAAGCAGGCGCTCAGGAATTTGTAATTGATTGTAACCGGTTGAGACCAGGAGGAAAAAATATTAGCCTGTCGTCACTATTTTTTTGTCTATTGCTTCTGCTTCTTTCAGATGGGACTCTCTTTGCCCAGGGAGGGCCCCCTCAGACCCAGCAGGCACAGGACACAACACGCCGTCCACTTAAACTTGAGGATGTACCTGCGGTTCCCTGGGACAAGCGAACCTCTTCTCCCTTCTTCCTTGAGATGCCTTCCAATTTCAGGCGCACCGCCATTTACGATCCGGTCAAAAATGAATATATTATATATCAGCGTGTTGGCGAGCTTGATTATCGCATCCCTATACGGATGAGTCCCGAGGAGTTCAGGAAGTATGAGTATGAGAGGGCAATGCGCGATTACTGGCAGTCTAGGCTATCGGGTCAGGAAGGGGCCTATCGGTCAGGCCTGATACCACAGTTTGAGATGGGTGGGGAGACCTTTGACAAGTTGTTTGGAAGCAATGTGATAAATATTGTTCCGCAGGGTTCTGCGGAACTGATCTTCGGAATAAACGTCTCCCATACTGAGAATCCGGCTCTCAGCGAACGACTGAGGACAATACCAACTTTTGATTTTCAGCAGAAGATACAAATGAATGTCACCGGAACAATCGGTGACAAGATGCAGCTTGGAATCAACTACAACACAGATGCGATGTTCGATTTCGAGAACCGTACCAAACTAGAGTATTCAGGCAAGGAGGATGAGATTATTAAGAAAGTTGAGGCGGGAGATGTTACCCTGCCACTGCCCGGCACGCTTATAACCGGAAGCTACAGTCTCTTTGGCCTTAAGACAGAGATGCAGTTTGGCAAGCTTACCGTTACCAGTGTGGCATCGCAGCAGAAGGGGGAGTCGCATGTGATTGATGTCAGGGGCGGGGCCCAGGTTCAGGATTTTGAAATCAGGGCCGATGAGTATGACGGCAACAAGCATTTTTTCCTCTCGCAGTATTTCAGGGATATTTACAACGAGTCGCTTAAGAGTCTCCCGCTTGTCAGTTCAGGTATCAACATTGAAAGAATTGAGGTGTGGATAACCAACAAGACCAGCAGGTTTGATGAGGCGAGTAACAGGAATATCATGGCATTCATGGACCTGGCCGAGAACCAGACTCATATCTATAACCAGGTACCTGTGTTTCAGGCGCCCCCGGGCGCCCTTCCTTTTCCCGACAACAATGCCAGCCAGTTGTATGAGTCACTGCTTTCAGGTTACCCGGGTATAAGGAACATTGCACAGGCTACAGCGTCACTTGAGCCCCTCTACCCGGGGTTTCAGATAGGGCGAGACTACGAAAAGATAGAGAATGCCAGGATGCTCAACGAGAGAGAATATACCGTTAACAGGCAGCTCGGATATATCTCTCTGAATATAGCGCTTAATACCGATGAGGTACTCGCTGTTGCGTACGAGTATACCCTGGGCGGCAAGGTATTCAAGGTTGGTGAGTTGTCGACCGATGGCATCAGTGCTCCCGATGCACTTGTACTGAAGCTGCTTAAGGGCACAACTCTGAGTCCGCGCCTGCCCACCTGGAAACTGATGATGAAGAATATCTACTCTTTGGGCTCAGGTCGTATCGAAAACAGGAACTTTGAACTTCATATCCTTTATCAGGATGATATCACGGGTAATGCCATAAATTATCTTCCTGACGGGAACCTCTCGCAACAGTTGCTGCTGCAGGTCCTCGGTCTTGACAACCTTAACTCACAACTCGACCGGGAATCAGACGGTGTGTTTGACTTTATCGAGGATATTACGATAAACTCCAACAGGGGAAGGATAATATTTCCCGTTCTTGAGCCATTTGGTGATTACCTTGCCTCGAAGATAACAGACCCGAGAATTGCTGCAAAGTATGTCTTCAGGGAGCTGTATGATTCCACCCAGACTGTTGCAAGGCAGATAGCGGAGAAGAACAAGTTTCTGATTAAGGGGCAGTATGCTTCGGCCTCGGGTTCTGAGATAAGGCTTAACGTTGCAAACATACCACAGGGAGCCGTAAAGGTCACGGCAGGAGGGGTGCCTCTTACTGAGAACGTTGACTATACAGTCGACTATTTCGGAGGAGCTGTAAACATTATCAATGCAGCACTGATTGAGTCACAGACACCGATACAGGTGTCGCTTGAGAGCAACCAGTTTTTCGGTTTCCAGACAAAGACTCTGGTTGGTACGCACCTCGACTACAGGATATCGAACAATTTCAATATCGGAGGCACCATACTTCATCTCAATGAGAGGCCTTACACACAGAAGGTAACCTTCGGGGAGGAACCGATCTCCAATACCATTCTCGGTTTGAACACGTCATACCGTACAGAGTCGAGGCTGCTAACCCAGGCAATCGATAAGTTACCTCTTATACAGACCAAGGCTCCCTCATCGGTCAGCTTCTTCGGGGAGGTCGCACGGCTGTTTCCCGGCCATTCAAAGGCCATTACCACTGCCGGCAACTCCTATATTGATGATTTTGAGGCAAGTGAAATACCTCTTGATATAAAATCCTTTCATGCCTGGGTGCTTGCAAGCATACCGCAGGGACAGAACCTGTTGTTTCCGGAGGCAAGGTACAACAACGATCTCGTAAGCGGGTTCAACAGGGCACGCATAGCCTGGTACGTCATCGATCCACTTTTCCTGAGGAACGGTTCTGCCACACCCGATCATATAAAGAGGAATCCTGACCTTCAGTCGAGCCACTTTGTCAGAGAGATTTTCGAGACTGAGATATTCCCGTTCAAGGAGAGTCCCAGTGGCATACCCACAAACATAGCAGTATTGAATGTTGCCTACTATCCCCAGGAGAGGGGCCCCTACAACTATGACACTTTCGCCGGAGGTTACTCAGCCGGTATCAACCCTGACGGCTTGCTGAATGATCCTGCTTCAAGGTGGGGAGGCATCATGAGAGAGATAGTGACCAGCGATTTTGAGGCTGCCAATATTCAGTACATCAAGTTCTGGCTGATGGATCCCTTTGTTGAGAATCCCAATCATGCCGGAGGTGATCTATACTTTAATCTCGGAAACATCTCGGAGGACATACTGCGGGATTCGCGCAAGAGTTTTGAACATGGACTCCCCGGTGGGCCGGATGTCAAAAATGTCGATACCACTGCCTGGGGAAGGGTTCCGACTATTCAGGCTGTAGTGCATGCCTTTGACAACAATCCGGAAGCCCGCAGGTACCAGGATGTTGGTCTTGACGGTCTGTCGAATGCTGATGAGCTTTCATTCTTTGCCGAATTCCTTGAGAAGGCTGCCCAGATTGTGAGGCCGGAGGTTCTCGAGAATCTATACAAGGACCCCTCGGGAGATGATTTCAAATACTTCAGGGGCTCGGAATATGACAGGCTGCAGGCAGGCATCCTTGACAGGTACAAGAGGTACAATGGCATGGAGGGTAACTCACCTACATCAGAGATGTCACAGGAGTCTTATCCGACGAGCGGTTCGACAATGCCTGACATGGAGGACATAAACCGCGACAACACACTCAGTGAGACGGAGAGCTACTACCAGTATCGCGTCAGTATGCGACCTGAGGATTTCAGGGTTGGAAGCAACTATATTGTTGATGAGATTGAGTATACGGCCACATTAGCCAATGGAACCAAATCACCGGTGAAGTGGTACCAGTTCAAGGTTCCGATAACTGATTATGAGAGAATTGTGGGTCCTATCAGGGATTTCAAGTCGATACGGTTCATAAGGATGTTCCTGAGGGACTTCGATGAGGATGTGATACTGCGATTTGCGAAGCTCGACCTGGTAAGGGCCGAGTGGAGAAAGTACAATATCTCATTCATGGAGGGTGGTGAAAGGATTACATCACCCGATCCGGCTGACGCAAGCTTTGACATCTCATCAGTGAGCATCGAGGAGAATGCCGGGAAGGAGCCAGTCAATTATGTTCTGCCGCCCGGGTTTGACAGGGTGGTTGATCCGCAGAATCCGCAGCTGAGACAGCTGAATGAGCAGTCAATGGTGCTTAAGGTGCAGAATCTTGAGGACGGTGATGCCAGGGCTGCCTTCAAGAATGTCAGTCTTGATGTTAGGCAATACCGACGCCTGAGGATGGAGGTCCACGGCGAAGCCCTGTTAGGTGAGCCACTTTATGATGATGAACTTACAGTCTTCATAAGGATCGGATCAGACTACAGAGGCAATTTCTATGAATATGAGATACCTCTTAAGCTAACCCCACCCGGCAGGTACAGTAATGAGAGTGATGCCCAACGGGCAATTGTGTGGCCTGCAGAGAATCAGTTCAATATAGACCTTTCCATTTTCCAGGAAGCAAAACAGGCCAGAAACCGGGCGATGCAGGAGTCTGGCTCAACACTCTCTCTTTCAGATGTCTTTATCTATCCATACCACGATGGGCACAGAATATCAGTGTCGGGGAATCCGAACCTCAGCAACGTAAGAGTGATAATGATTGGGGTAAGGAATCCGATTAAGACGAGGGGCGTCGGGCATGATGACGGTTTACCCAAATCAGGAGAGGTGTGGGTTAACGAGTTAAGGCTAAGTGATTTTGTCGAGGACGGCGGCTGGGCAGCCAATGCACATCTGCAGACCAGACTCGCCGATCTTGGGTCAATAGATTTTGTGGGGCAGACGAGTACTCCGGGCTGGGGAAGCATCGACAAGAAGGTGAATGAGAGAAGTAAGGAGAATGTAATGCGTTATGATGCTTCATCGAATATTGAGATGGGCAGGTTCTTCCCTGAGAAGGCCGGGGTGAGGCTCCCGGTTTACATGGGATATTCAGAGAGCCGCATCAAGCCCCAGTTCAATCCACTCGATCCTGACATACCACTTGAAGTCGCGCTCAGAGAAGCGGAAACCAGGGAGAAGAGGGATTCAATAAGAACGATATCGGAGGATTATTCGAGGCGCAAGACACTTACCATCAGCAATGCCGGAGTCACCATGAGGGGAGAGAAACCCCGTCTGTGGGATCCGGCTAACATAACGGTCAATTACACTTACAGCGAGGTATACCGGAGCAATATACGTACCGAGCTTGACCTTGAGAAGCTTTACCGGGGGGGAATCAATTATGACTACTCAACCAATCCCCGCAACTACACCCCATTCAGCAACGTGAGCCTCTTCAATGCAAAGGTATTCAGGGCACTAAAGGATTTCAACTTCTACCTTTTTCCCCGTAATGTCTCTTTCAGAACCGACCTTACGAGGTTCTACAATGAGCAGAAGACCCGCAACATTAACAACCCCTTCCTGCGTGTTACTCCGACCTTTCGCAAGGATTTTGAGTGGACCAGGTACTATGATGTCAAGTATGATATTACGAGACAACTGAAGGTTGACTTCACGGCGACCAATATCGCCAGGATTGATGAGCCGCCCGGGGGGGTTGACAGGGAACGGCATTCATATAATTACAGCACCTGGAGAGATTCTGTAATGACAAACCTTGCAGGATTCGGGAGAAATGTAAACTATTTCCATTTCATGAATGTGAATTACAATCTCCCCGTAAACAAGCTTCCCCTGCTCGACTGGGTGACATCAAACCTTCGTTACGGGTCGAACTATAACTGGCTGGCGGGGCCTCTGTTTGCAGATTCACTGAATATCAACCTTGGCAATACCATAAAGAACAGCAGTGACCTTAACCTGACACTTCAGGGTAACATGGCAACCCTGTATAACAAGTCAGAATTCCTGAAAAAGATAGAAAACAATACCCGTCCCGGAGCCCCGAAACCAAACGCGGGCATTGAGACAGTTGTCTACACACGTGACAATAACAATTTCAGGACTGGACAGAGGCGGTTTATAAACCATGATCTTAGAACCAGAGATATTACTGTAAGGATGATGAAGCCTGACGGCACTCAGCTTAAGGGCAGGCTTGAGATTCTTTCAGAGAACCGTATTGCCTTTACTGCAGAAGAGGATGCTGATAATGTAAGGGCAATCATCGAGGGTCGGGTTTTAAGGAAGCGTAATCCGTTGATTGTAGGAGGTGAGTACCTTATAAGAGGCCTGATGGGAGTGAGGAATATTTCACTTCAGTACAGGGTTGAGGATGGGCAAATCCTGCCCGGCTACCTTCCCGAAACTGAGTTTTTCGGATCAACGTCGATGAATGACATACTTGCTCCTGGCCTTAGGTTTATAACAGGGGCCAATGACAGGAATTTCTTTGACAAAGCCATGTCATATGGGTGGCTTACTACCGATACCCTTATCAATATCCCTGCCGTTTCAAGAAGAGCAACCTCTGTCAGTCTCAGAAGCACGGTTGAGCCATTCCCGGGATTCAGGATAGACCTGAATGCCGAGCGAAGGTTTGCGGAATCGATTTCGTCATACTACCGTGCCGACCGATATGGTAATTTCCCCGACAGTACCAGAAACAGGATTGTCAGTGGAAACTACTCAATTTCGATACTGTCATGGGGCTCTGCCTTCGAGAAGATCAGAAAGGAGGATGATTATGTTTCCAGAACTTTTGAGACCTTCAGAAGCAATACGGTAATAATCAGCCGCAGGCGGGCTGAGATAAGGCAGGAATCAGATCAGCAGTATAACCCGAATATCGATCCCTCTACCGGTGAACCGGTTGAAGGGGCCTATAAGAGTGGTTACGGACTGACATCCAGGGAGGTACTTATCCCTGCCTTCTTTGCAGCTTATACAAGGAGTGATCCTGAAAAAGTATCTCTTGAGCCATTCCCCTCAGTGCGGTTTATGATGCCAAACTGGAGGATCACTTTTGACGGCCTTTCAAGATTCCCGATCGTACAGAGGTATTTCAGGTCGGTTAACCTTACACATCAGTACCGCAGCACTTATACAATTGGTTCGTACAATACCAACCTTGCCTATGATGAGGGCGTTGAAGGTGTGAACCGGATAAGGGATATGCAGAACAATTTCATATCGCCCTACGATATCAATGTTGTAACAATAAACGAGCAGTTCTCGCCACTGATAAATGTTGACATGAACTGGAGGAACAGTCTTACCACAAGGGTTGAGCTGAAAAAGAGCAGGACGGTCACCCTGAATCTTGCCAGCAATCAGATAGCCGATATCAGAAACGACGAGGTTGTGCTGGGTGTCGGTTACCGTTTCAGCGATGTGCAGATTGTGGTTCGCTCGGGTGGTGTCCAGAGACCGCTGAGAAGCGATCTTACCGTGAGACTTGATGTTTCAATGCGTGATAACAAGACTATGGCGAGGAAGCTTATCGAAGAGGTGAACCAGCCTGTAGCAGGTCAGAAGATGATGAGATTCGGAGCCACTGCAGACTATGTTCTGAGCGACAGGTTCAACCTTCAGATTTTCGCCGATCACTCAAGGAACAATCCTTTTGTTGCCAATACATTCCCGACATCCAATACGAATGCCGGTTTCAGTCTGAGGTTTACGCTGGTTCAGTAGCAAACTGTCACATAATTATGTTGTATATCAGGATGAATGTTTAAAAAAATATTTATTTTTGGCTCACACTCCTATTTAATCGAATAAGTAACTCTAATAAACTGACTCATAATGAACGTACCTGGAAATTTAAAGTACACGAAAGACCATGAATGGCTAAGAGAAGAAGGTGAATTCGCCTACATTGGAATTACCGATTTTGCACAGGGTGAGCTTGGTGATATTGTTTTCATCGAGATTGAAACAGTAGGGGAGACTCTTGACAAGGAGGATGTCTTTGGCACAATTGAGGCGGTCAAGACTGTTTCCGATCTCTTCATGCCTCTTGGAGGTGAGATTATTGAAAAGAACCCCGCTATCGACGACACCCCTGACCTTGTAAACAAAGATCCATACGGTAAGGGCTGGCTGATAAAGGTGAAGATCGCTGATAAGGCAGAGCTTGACGGCCTTCTTGATGCGGAAGAATACAGTGCTTTGCTGGGCTAGTGCCGATTGCCCGTAAGTGCAGAAAGAAAAACCGGTATTCGAGAGAGTACCGGTTTATTTTTTGGGGAGGCCTTCAGTCAGATACTGAAGGTTTGTTCCCCTGAGTTTTTGCATCACTCTGTCAGAGTGTTTTCTTGATTTCGGTGATTTTAAATGATTCCACCAGGTCTCCTACCTTAATATCATTGAAATTGTGAATATTCAGACCACATTCCAGTCCACTGGCGACCTCCCTGGCGTCATCCTTGTAGCGTTTCAGCGAGCCCAACTCTCCAGTATAAATAACTATGCCATCGCGTATTATCCTTGCCTTCTGCGACCTGTATATCTTGCCCTCTCTTACAAGGCATCCCGCAACTGTACCAACCTTGGTAATCTTGAATACTTCGCGAATTTCAGCGGTGCCTGTGATCTCTTCCTTCTCTTCGGGTGAGAGCATTCCCTCCATTGCAGATTTAATCTCTTCAATAGCTGAGTAGATAATGGAATAGAGCCTTACATCGATCTGCTCATTTTCGGCCAGCTTCCTTGCGCTCACCGAGGGCCTTACCTGGAATCCCACAACAATCGCATTTGAGGCTGCAGCAAGCAGAATATCTGACTCAGATATCTGGCCAACAGCCTTATGGATAATGTTGACCTGAATCTCAGGTGTAGAGAGTTTTATAAGTGAATCACTGAGAGCCTCAACTGATCCGTCAACATCACCCTTGACGATGATATTAAGCTCCTGGAAATTACCGATTGCTATCCGACGTCCAATTTCATCAAGAGTGATGTGTTTCTGTGTTCTCAGATCCATCTCCCTTTGCAACTGGCCTCGCTTGTTTGCTATATCCTTTGCCTCTCTGTCGCTGTCCATGGCGTTGAACTTATCACCTGCCTGAGGGGCGCCGTTCAGACCGAGAATCAGCACAGGCATTGCCGGTCCTGCCTCCTTCACCTTGTTGCCCCTTTCGTTGTGCATCGCCTTGACGTGTCCATAGCAGGTTCCTGCCAGTACCACGTCACCCACGCGAAGGGTTCCTGCCTTCACAAGTATTGTGGCAATATAGCCGCGACCCTTGTCGAGTGAGCTCTCAATTACAGTGCCCACTGCGGGTTTATCAGGATTAGCCTTGAGGTCGAGGAGTTCAGCTTCAAGCAGAACCTTGTCGAGAAGATTGTCAACATTGAGTCCGTTTATGGCAGATATCTCCTGCGACTGGTATTTCCCTCCCCAGTCTTCAACCAGGTAGTTCATCTGTGCCAGTTCCTCTTTTATCTTCTCAGGATTGGCTGACGGTTTATCGATCTTGTTTATTGCAAATACTATAGGCACACCTGCGGCTGACGCATGGTTTATTGCCTCAACTGTCTGAGGCATCACACCGTCATCGGCTGCTACTACGATAATAGCTATGTCGGTTATTTGTGCTCCTCTTGCACGCATGGCGGTAAACGCTTCATGACCCGGAGTGTCAAGAAATGTAAGTTTTCTGCCATCATCAAGGGTTACGTGATACGCACCTATATGCTGGGTAATGCCACCGGCTTCCCCTGCAATTACGTTTGTACGCCTTATGAAGTCAAGCAGTTTGGTCTTTCCGTGGTCGACGTGGCCCATGACGGTAACGATCGGAGGCCTTGGTATTAGGTCTTCCTCAACATCCTCAACCTCGCGCACCATGTCCTGCAGTTCTGCGCTTACGAACTCAACGCCGAAGCCGAATTCTTCAGCAACGAGTGCCATCGTCTCGGCATCGAGGCGCTGGTTGATAGAGACAAACAGGCCCAGGTTCATACAGGTTGATATTACAGCAGTGACAGAGATATCCATCATCGTTGCAAGTTCATTAACCGATACGAACTCGGTTACCTTAATGATATTCTTAGCAAGCTCCTGTCTTTCTACTTCCTCCCTCTGCTTCTGAACTACGAAATCGCGCTTTTCCCTTCTGTACTTTGAACCTTTTGATTTTCCCTTTGAAGTCAGGCGCGCGAGGGTCTCCTTAACCTGTTTCTGTACATCTTCCTCATTGACCTCAGGCCTTAACGGTTTCTTCTTTTTCTTCTTCTGAAGCTGTTGGTTATCTTTCTTTTCTTCGGTCTCCTTCAGAGGAATTCTCTCCTTGTCCTTTCTTATCCTTTTCCTCTTCTTCTTCTTTCTTGCATCAGCACTGCTGTCAGAACTACTATCATCTGTCTTCTTCTTCTCTTCGACCGGGAGTTGGATCTTGCCGACCACCGTGGGCCCTGATAGTTTCCTTACTTCTGTCTTGAAGATAGGAGTTTCAACTTTCTTCTCCTCCGGTTGAATCTCGGGGATGATTTCTGCAACAGGTTCAGCCTCTTCCTTTACGGCTTCGACCTTTTCCTCCCTGGTATCGGTTGGGACTTCTGCTGCGGGAACCTGCTCATCAGAAGATGTCTTTTCCGGTGCGGGCTCCCTGGTTTTCTTAGGTTTGGGCGCAGCTACGGCATCGAGATCAATTTTAGTGATGACCTTTATGCCGGGTTTCTCCGGTTTGGAAGGAGCCTCGGGCTTTTTCTCCTCTGCCTTGGGTTCAACCGGCTCTGGCGTGACTACCTGTTTCTCAGCGACAGGTTGTGCCTCTTCAGGCTTCACAGCTTCCGGTTCCTTTATTTCGGGCTGCGGGGCTGCGGGCTTAGACTGCTTCTCGAGATCGATCTTGCCAACCAGTTTGATGTCAGGTTTCTTCACCTCATGTGTGAAGTCAACAGGTTTTGCTGCGGTTCCCTTGATGATAATCTCTTCTTCAGCCTCTTCCTCCTGGGCATCAGCTGATGGCACATCATCAATGGAGAGACTCTCCTTCTTCCTGTGAAGCTCCTTCAGCATCAGCTTCTCTGACTCTTTCTTTACGCTTATGTCAGAGCTGTATTCCTTTACCAGGAGGGCATAAGCCTCTTCGGGGAGTTTTGTATTTGGATTCGGGTCGATATTAACCCCTTTCTTGTGCAGAAACTCCACAATGGTAGTTATCCCGACGTTGAACTCCCGGGCTGCTTTACTTAATCTGGTTACCTTCCTGTCTTCTGCCATATTATCTTATGACTTTTTTCTGTCTTCTGAAGCTTTCTCTATTCAAATTCGGCTTTCAGTATATTAACCACCTCCCTGACGGTCTCTTCCTCAAGGTCAGTCCTCTTGACAAGGTCCTTTATGGTAAGGTTGAGAACGCTCTTTGCAGTATCGCAACCTATAGCTTTCAGTTCCTCAATTATCCACTCATCAATCTCATCGGCGAACTCCTCGAGATTCACATCTTCGTCGTCTTCGGTATCGGTTTCGCGGTAAACATCGATTTCATAACCCGTAAGCTGGCTCGCCAGCCTGATGTTGAGGCCGCCCTTGCCGATAGCCAGCGACACTTCGCTGGGCTTGAGGAATATTTCCGCCCTCTTGGTATCTTCTCTCAGTTTGATGGAAGTTATTTTTGCCGGGCTAAGGGCCCTTGTTATAAAAAGCTGAATATTTGATGTGTAGTTTATGACATCAATGTTCTCATTCCTGAGTTCCCTTACAATTCCATGTATGCGTGAACCCTTCATGCCGACACATGCACCAACCGGATCAACTCTTTCATCGTATGATTCGACGGCTACCTTTGCCCTCTCTCCCGGAACCCTTACAATCTTCTTGATTGTAATCAGGCCATCGAATATTTCAGGAACCTCAAGTTCGAAAAGCCTCTCGAGAAACACCGGCGAGGTGCGGCTGAGGATAATGGTTGGTGTATTGTTCCTCATCTCAACCTTTATCACAACAGCCCTGATGGTGTCACCCTTGCGGAAGTGATCGCTGGGAATCTGTTCCATCTTTGGAAGTATCAGTTCGTTGCCATCGTCATCGAGAACCAGTATCTCTCGTTTCCAGACCTGATAAACCTCACCAGTGACAATCTCTCCGATCCTGTCCTTATACTTATGATAGATATTGTTCTTTTCAAGATCAAGAATCCGGGCTGTAAGATTCTGCCTCAGTGCCAGAATTGCCCTTCTTCCGAAATCAAGAAACCTTACCTCATCAGATACCTCTTCGCCTACCTCGTAGTCTTCGTCAATCTTCTTGGCTTCAGTAAGGGATATCTGGGTAACCGGATCAGTAAGCTCCTCATCCTCAACGACCTCTCGGTTCCTCCATATCTCGAAGTCACCTTTGTCAATATTGACAATTATATCGAAGTTATCGGCAGAGCCATATTTCTTCGCGAGCATGCCCCGGAAAACATCTTCGAGCACGCTCATCATGGTTGGGCGGTCAATATTCTTTAACTCCTTGAATTCTGAGAAAGTGTCAATTAAATTAATGCTTTCCATCTGGCTAAACCCATTTTGTTATTTAAACGCAATTACTGTTTTAACGCTCTTTACCTGATCGAAGTTGAACGAGAGCTCTGTTTCCGATTCAAGTTCAAAACCACCGGTTGTTACATTCCTGAGAATACCTGTGTATTGTTTCCCTTCATTGTCAACAACTGTAACCTTTCTCCCCTGGTTCTTGAAATACTGTTCCATTACAAGGAACGGCATTTCGAGTCCCGGTGAAGAGACCTGCAGTTCAAAATCCTCTTTCTCGCGGTCGAGCCGGCTCTCGATGTACCTGCTGAGTTTTGCGCAGTCATCGACGGTTATGCCGCCTGACTTTCTGTCAAAGAGTACAGTTACTTTTGATGTTGCACTTACTTTCACGTCGACAAGGAAGAGGTCGGTTCCACCGATATGTTCCTCAACGATCTGCGATATTTGTTTTCTGTCTATCATCCTTTTTCTGAGGTTAATAAAACAGGGGACTCCGGTCCCCTGAATTCATTTCCTCCCCTCAAATCGGGGACAAAGATAACACAAAAAAGCTAAATCGCAATAGGATGGTCGTTATATCCCTGATTTGGCCTTTGCCCGACAGCTATCGGGCCTGACTACATGAATTTTTCACGCTTCTGAAGGTTAAAGAGAGCTGCCAGCAGGAAGAGCACTGTTGCTACAGCCTGGATTATCCTGTTATCGCCTGCGATTGAGTTCCATGCAATGTCAGATACACCTGATGGCGGCTTGAAGGGGTTGAGAAAAACATTCCATCTGCTCTGCTCAATCGCGTCACTCAGAGCGAAGAACAGAAGGCCGAAGATTATCATAACCACGGCAGTGCCATTTCCGTTCCTGATGAAAGTAGATGCCATAAATGCCATGGTTCCCATCAGAAGAATGGGTATCATTACCTGGCTGGTCATATTAAGTATCCGGAACCTGACAATCAGGGTTGAGGATATTGTTGCGAACACGGCAACGGCAATGAAGGCGAGCAGGAACATCATCAGTATCCTTACCAGCCACACTTTATACCTGTAGTTTGGTATGCCGAAAAGTATTTCTATGGTTCGGGCATCCTGGTCGTTCTGAATACCGAAGACAGCAGGGTAGAAGATTATCAGTATCCCGCAGAAAAGAAGAATTCCGTACATGTCTTCCATCTTCATCTGGCTTTCATTGAATATGTAGATGGCTGATAAAAGGATATAAAACCCTATCGATGCCACCAGGAACCAGATGAACTTGTTGGCAAAAACGATTCTGAAGTTGAGCTTGATCACCCGGGCTATAAGCTGGGCAAGACCGAATAGAATATTAATCTTCATTTTACTTCTGCTTTACATTCTGACTTTGCCTCCTTTTCCTCAGCAGCCACAGGTATGCGTCCTCAAGGTTCGGTTTCACCAGAACCGCATCATCGGCAGGCTTCTCCTCGGCAATGCATCTGACCCTTACCATTGTGCCTTCTGTCATGTGATGTACTATCATATGATTTTCAGCCACTTTCCTGAAGGCCGATGCCGGTACATGGAACTGCCATACGTGGTTCTCGGCTGCCTTGGTCATATCTATCGGTGCACCAAGATATACAAGGTCTCCCTTGTTGAGTACTGCAACCTTGTTGCATGAACTCGAGATGTCCTCAATGATGTGGGTGGAGAATATCACTACCCTTTCACGGCTGAGTTCCACCAGGAGGTTTCTGAAGCGTATCCTCTCTCTGGGATCGAGACCCGCGGTTGGTTCATCTACTACAAGTATCCTTGGCAGGTGAAGCAGTATCTGGGCTATCCCGATACGCTGTTTCATACCCCCCGAATAGGAACCTATCTTTTCATGCCTCCGCTCAATCATATGAACGGCATTGAGTACATATGAGACCCTCTCTTCCCTCACCTTCGGATCGATGATATTCTTGAGCATTGCCATGTAGTGAAGGTAGTCGTGTGCCGTCATGTTCTCGTAGGTTCCGAATTCCTGCGGCAGATAGCCTATCAGACCCTGCAACTCCTCTCTCTTTAACTGTGTGTCGATACCGTTGACCCATATCTTTCCATAGCTTTGTTCGAGGATTCCGCAAACAATTCGCATAAGCGTCGTCTTTCCGGCTCCGTTCGGACCGAGAAGCCCGAACATACCTCTGCCTATTTCAAGGCTGACACTGTTGAGTGCCTTGAACGGAGCTTTTTTCTTGCCTATCACAGGAATTGCGGCCACCATTTTATAGAAACCTTTCCTGATACCTTTGAATTTTCCTGTAAGACGATAGATGTCGACTTTGTCGCGGGTAAGGCGAATACCGGTATAATAAACCAGAAGAGCTCCGTACCACAGGATGCCGGTAATAAGTACCGTGGCAATATTCTTCCATGCCAGCTGGAACATAACCAGGTTGGCAAGAGGTACGAACCACAGTATTATTGTATCAAATATCCTGCTAACCTTTGGCAGCAGACTCTTTTCGCGGTTCGCCGACAGGTTTTTGAAGAGTTTCCTGAACGGTGCCCAGAACCCCAGTAGCGCAAACCATGAAAAAACAGTGAACAGGAACACCCACAACCCGGCACTGAGGTAGAAATAGGTGAAATAGATGAGGAAACCGAAGAGAGGCAGTTGCCAGACCAGCTGATCCATCTCTTTCCATGATTCGTATTTCTTCTCGATTCCCAGCCTTTCCCTTATTTTTCTGCCCGAGGCCCATTCACGTGCAAATCTGCTCTCTCTCTCATAGATCTTGACAAGGCTCTGAATCCTGATAGTAATCGGCTCATGGGGTTCAATAATATTCTCCCTGGCACTGGCGAGGCTGGTCAGAATGAACCATGTCGAAGCAGGCACGAGAATAATAGCCACGATAGTCGTAATCAGCTTCCAGATGAATACATCTATATAGCTGTATATGAGTAGTATAATAAATGCAAACAGCACCAGCTGAATCACCTTTGTCTTCCAGTTCAGGGAGTATATCCAGGCGAGTGCATTCTCGAGTCCTGAGTAGAATGTTGGTATAAATATAAGTGTCAGCATGGTACTCAGTGTGAGCCCTCCGATAACCGTGATGGCAAAAGCGGCCCCGATTGCGGAGACATATTCCGACTGGCCCATTGCCAGAGGCATAAGCGCCACAATGGTTGTCGCTGCTGTTATCATTATAGGCCTCACCCTTGCGATTCCCGCTGTCATCAGTGCCCGTGACCTCCTGTAGCCCTGTTTTCTGAGCAGGTTGGTATAGTCTATCAGAATTATTCCGTTGTTCACCACCACCCCAAGCAGTATCAGAAAGCCCATCAGCGTATTCGCATTCAGAATCGAGTTGTTCGTAAGTATAAGTGCAATTATGGAACCAAGGGCTGCCAGAGGAATTGAGAACATCAGGACGATGGGAGTGGAGAGGGATTCGAATACTGCGGCCAGAATCATGTATATCAACAGGAAGGCGATCCCTATCAGGTAGTAGAATTCCTCGAACTCATTCTCCTCATGTATCACTTCAATGGCAACGCCGGCAGGGATAATCATCTCCCTTACGACGTTGTCGATCTCGATCCTTGCAGCTTCCAGCAGGTCTTTCGATTCATTAATCTCTGCATTGAACGAATAGGTTAGGTTGATCTTCTTTTCCTGGTTCTCTCTCTGGATATTTCCGAGGCCCCTTGCGAAAACAATATCAGCAAGATCGTTCATCTCCCTTATATTCGAACTGGTACCTACTACCGGCAATTGCCTGAGGTCATCAATTGTCTTCCTCCTGGTGGCAATCTCCTCGGGCACGTCATATTTGAGAATTATATCATATTCCTGGTCTCCCTGCCTGAATGTGGCTCCCGATGAGTACTCGCGCCCGAAGGTGCTGAGTGCCGTTGAGACACTGGTCAGGTTCATGTTGTTGGCAAGGATTGTCTCCATATCAAATACAAGATGCACTTCGGGTGTGTTTTCCCTCACGTTGACACTTGAGCTTCTGATATTCTCGAGTTCATCGAGTACTGCCTTGAGGTCGTCTGCGACAATCTTCATCATATCAAAATTTCGACCCTTTATCACGATTCTCTCAGACTGGGTCCCTACGCCCAGCATATTCATGAAGCCAGCCCCCGGGTTCATTCCACCGCCACCACCGGCAGCAGCAGTAAACCCTCCCGATGCTGACATTTCACTCATTGCGACGCTGGCTGTACGGATATTTCTTACCCTTTCCCAGATGTCATTCTTGATTTCGGGAAGCTCCCTTTTGAGTACTTTCTTCCAGTCAGGAGAGAGGTTTACCGTAACAGTTGCTGATGTCTCTGTGATTCGGCTTATGATATCCTGCTTTTCGGGAACTTCAGCGAGTCTTGACTCAATATCTGCGACAATAAGGTCGGCGTTTTCAAGAGTTGTGCCGCTGGGCATCGTTACTGAAAGCCTGAAGCTGGGGGTGTCGACCTCACGGGTTGCGCTGACGCTCATGGTAAGGCTTATTAGCAAAGCTGCAAAGAACACTACCAGGGAGCCGATTATTGTACCCGCAGGATTCCTCATACTTGACTTTAGTGTCATGTAGTAGGCCTGTATAACCCTGTTGTGTATCGATAGTTTCTTGAATACCTCCGAGTTTGCCTTTCCCGATCGTGAGAGAATGAAGTGTGTGCCCATTGGTATGAGCAGTAGTGCCACACCCAGTGAAACCAGCAGTGTTGACACTATCGAAACCCCAACGTTCTTTCCTATGATGGTTACCATGAAGTTCGATGAGAATACAAAAGGAAGGAACACTGTAATGGTAGTAAGCGTTGCAGCTATGATTGCCTTCCATACCTCTGTCGTACCCTGCTTTACTGCGGTGTCTGGATCCTTTCCCCGGCCTGCCAGCCGGTAAATGTTTTCCAATACCACAACAGAGTTGTCAATAAGCATACCTATGGCCAGCGCCATACCCACAAGGGTAAGGCTGTTGATAGAGATACCGTTGGCATAGAAGAAGTTGAAAGCTACGTAGACTGAGACAGGTATTGATATAGCGACTATAGAAACCAGCCTGATGTTTCTGAGGAAGAACCAGAGTATTGCTATTGCCAGCAAGCCACCGGTGATAGCCAGTTGTATTATCTGGCTTATATTCTTCTCCATCACCTCGGCATTGTTGTTCTGCACCACAATCTCAATCTCTGACTGCTTCAATTCTCCGTTAAGACGATCGATGGTTGCCAGGGTTTTCTTCGAAAGATCGATAAGGTTGGTCTGGTTGTCGTTTATAAGCGATATGGTAACAGCTTCCATCCCGTTTACCCTGCTTATGTTGGTAACCTCTTTCACCCCGAAGGTGATTGTTGAGATATCTTTAAGTAATACAGGCCCCTGCTGTCTGACGATAAGGTTACCAATATCGGTAATCTCGGTATATTCAGAAGTTACCGTTACATAGTATTTCCTGTTTCCCTCTGTTGCCCTGCCTACAAAGGTGCGATCCTGTCCGCCCGAAGTTATCAGGCTCCTGATCTGGCTAAGCGCTATTCCGTAGGCTTTTGCCGCCTCTTCGTTTACCACTATTTCGACAGAGCTCTGTTGTCCGCCTGAGATGTCAACCCCGGCGATGCCGTCGATGCTCTCGAGAACAGGCTTTATGTCGCGGTCAGCAATGTTCCTGACACGATCAACGCTCCCGGTTCCCCTTACCTGCAACGTCATGAACTGACTGGTGGCCATTTCGAGGTCGACTCTGGTTACGCTTACCCTGAACTCTTCAGGTATCGTGTTTCTTACCATCTGTATCTTTTCCTGCAGCTTCAGGTTGGCAAATTTCATATTTGCCCTGTTGCTGTAGTAGACCATTATGGTACCGTTGCGTGAAGTTACAGTTGATTCTATCTTCTCTATCCCTTCAAGTGTGCCGATGGCACCTTCAAGCGGAACTACAGCCTGTGACTCGATATAGGTCGGGTCCATCTGCATTGTAGATGTGACCTGAACAATCAGGGTGGGAAGTTGAGCATTGGGGAAGAGCTCAACCGACAGCCTCTTGTATGAGACATAGCCCAGCAGGGTGAGCCCGATGAAAAGCATCGAGATTAGCGTCTTCCTCTTTATGATAAATTCCATTCTGTTCGATCTGTTTACCTTTAATAAGCGTAATCCTGTTCACTGCGCTTTCCTGTTATCATATCCTTCAATGAGTCGAGGGCCCAGTAGACGCATGGTATAACTACGAGAGTCAGTATCGTCGATGTCACCAGACCGCCGATTACGGCAAGTGCCATCGGTGATCTCAGCGATGCGCTCTCTCCGAAGCCAATTGTCAGAGGCAGAAGTGCCAGTATTGTTGTTATACTGGTCATAAGTATGGGCCGTATTCTTTGTGAACCGGCCTCTATTATTGCATTTCTTCGGTTCAGACCGGCCGCTCTCAGCTGATTTATCCGGTCGACAAGTATTATAGAGTTGTTTACGGCAATACCAGCAAGCATGATGAGACCTATATAGGCCATCATATTGAATGATTTGCCCAGTATAAAGAAGGTCCATACGGTTCCGATACCTGCCAGCGGTATTGTTAACAGAATCGTGAAGGGATGCACCAGCGATTCGAACTGAGAAGCCATCACCATGTAAACAAGCACAATAGAAAGTATGAGGGCAAATGTGAGGTTTGACATCGATTCCTTTCTCTTCAACTCCTCTCCTGTAATCTCAATCTTGTAGTCAGTCGGTATTACTATTGACGACAGAGTCTCTTCGGCTTCCCTCACGACATGGTCGAACGGCTTGCCCTTCCTGACCATGGCATAGAGATATCCTGTCCGGCTCTGGTTCTTCCTTGTCACCTGCCGTGGAGTGGTAGATGTTTCTACCCTGGCAATTGTGCTGAGAGGGAACCTGACATTCCCGGCTGTGATTACAATGTGTTCGAGTTCACTCAGTGAAACGTCGCCCAGCCTGATTGTGATGTCCTTTATCTCGCCATCTTTCTCAAAGGAACCGGCTTCGGCACCGCTCAGGTAGCTTCGTATCTGACTGGTAACGCTGTTGACCGTCAGATTGTAGAAGCTGGTCTTGAAACGATCGATGATAATGTTGACCTCGGGGGTTCCTTCATCTAGTGAGGTAGTAATATTATAGAGGTATTCATTTCCTTCAAGCAGGGACTTTGATTCCCCTATTATTCTCTCTATCTCTGCAAAGTCCTTGCCCCTGATTTCGGCCACAAACGGAGCCTCATTGGTTCCAAGTGTTGTCTGTACGGCTGATTCTTCCCTGCGGAAAGAGATGTTAAGCTCCGGAACCTGGCGGAAATACTCTTCAACAACCCTTATTGCCTCTTCGGTCTGCGATGCAAGAGTTGTTGAGAGAAAGACCTTGATTGTAGCCTGGTTCTCGCTTCTGATTGAACGTGTTGATGAGAGGGAACTCCCTGTCGAGCCTCCTGCCTGGCTGTATATCATATCGATATCGTCACCGAGAAGGCTTCTTATAACATTTTCGGTATTTCTGACCGTGCTGGCTGTAAGGTTAAGGGTAGAACCTTCCGGCAGCCTCAGTTCCATCGTAAATTCAGGAGATTCGGCCCTTGGCATGAATTCGCTCCCTATCCTTGGCAGTATTAGTGCCGTGCCTGCGAGCAGAATAACTGAAAAAACAATTATTGCCTTTCTGGCATTAAGTATCTTCTCAAGGGTAACAGAGTACCAGGTTATCTTAAGTGAACGCTGCTCAACCATTACCGATCCCTTGTCGCGGAACAGATGGGCTACGAGCGATGGTATCACAAGCATAGCCACAAATAGAGATGAGATTAGCGAAAAGGCAACTGTCCAGGCCTGATCCTTGAACATCTCACCTGAGGCTCCGTGCAGGTAAACAATTGGCAGAAACACTACTATTGTGGTTATGGTAGAAGCTGTAATCGCCGCTCCCACCTGTCCGGTTCCCTCTACTGCTGCCTCCCTGAAGGTGACCCCGCTCTCCTTTATGCGGAATATGTTCTCGAGAACCACAATTGCATTATCAACCAGCATACCGGCACCAAGAGCCAGCCCTCCGAGAGTCATTATGTTGATGCTCAGGTCGTTGAAGTACATCAGGTTAAATGTGGCAATTATTGAGATTGGTATTGCTACCACAACCACCAGTGTTGTGCCGATCCTTCTCAGGAAGATGAACAAAACAAAAACGGCCAGCAGTATTCCAAACATGGCTGTTCTCTGAACCTCGCCAATAGACTTGTCGATATACTCACCCTGGTCCTGCACGATTGTAAACTCATACCCTGGCAGAGCTCTTCTGAGAGAGTTAAGGGTTGTGTAGAGATTGTTTACAGCCTTGACGGTGTTGAATCTTGGCTCCTTGTATATTGAGAGGCCGATAGCCCTTTCTCCATTCAGCATAACGATGTTCTCAGGATCTTTGTTCTGCATCGTTATGGTGGCAACGTCGCGCAGGTATACCGGCACACGTGAGTCAACTGCGATAGATGAAGCCGTTGCTGCTGAGGTGCCTGTTGCAGCGCCTGCCTGCTTGAAACCCACAATGATATTTGCAAGATCCTCAATTCCGGTAAGCACGCTTACACCCTTTACGGTATATTGTGTACCCATGTCTACGATAGAGCCGCCGGACACATTCCTGTTATAGTTTGCTATCTGCGATGCAATTCCGTCAGCGGTAATTCCGTACGAGTCAAGAAGGAATCTGTTGGTCTCGATCACAACTTCACTCTCCTCCTTGCCTGATAGTTTGACGTCAGCGATTCCATCAAGCCGTACCAGTTCGTTCCTGATGTAGTTTTCTGCCACCTTCCTCAGTTCATCCATGTTTGTTATGGTGTTGTGCCTGAGGGCGACCACCATTACCGGTGCTGCATTGGGGTCGTATTGAGTGATTGATATCTCCTCAATTGAACTGTTCTGGCTGAAAGTATTGAGGTCTTTCTGGATATCGAGGAATGCCTCGTCCATATCCTTGTTCCATTTGTATTCAATGGTTATGCTTGCGGTTCCCACCTCACAGACAGAAGATACCTGTACCACATCCTTCTGGCGCATGGAGATTGATTCTATCTGGTCGACAAAAAGCTTCTCCATCTCCTCGGGAGGTCGTTCTCCCGCCTTGATCTCAATGTAAATCTTGGGGTTATTAAGGTCGGGAAAGAGGTCGGTGCCGAGCTTACCGAACGATATAATTCCCAGGAGTACAATACCCAGCACCAGCATCATTACCGTTACGGGGTAGTTGACTGAGAATCTAGCTAGCTTGTTCATAGTTTTATCTTAAGATTTGAACCCTTGTATTGGGCCCCAGTGTTTCGTATCCCGTTGTAATAAGGCGTTCGTCGGTATTCAGGCCCCTTAGAACCTCAACTTCGGTGTTGGTTTCGAGTCCGGTTACAATGATCCTCTCAGTTGCACGGCCCTGAATAACCACATAAACAGTCTTACCCCTCTGACGTGATAATATTATATCCTTTGGTATTACAATTACCGAATCCTTGCGGTTTACAACGATGTCAGCCTTTACAAACATACCCGGCCTGAGGAGGTAATCATGGTTGTCTGCCGAAATTATCCCCTTGAATGTTCTTGACTCGGAGTCAATTGCGGGAGATGTCTGCGATACAGAAGCCTTAATGGTATCGTCGGGAATAGTGTAATTGGTAAGTCTTGCCGGCTGGCCGGGAACAATCCTTCCCTGGTATTTTTCAGGTATCTTAATGTCCATGTACATGGTCTTGTAATCCATTATCTTCACGATAACCGAGTTGGTTTCGATCTGTGTTCCGGGGGTATAGTAGGGAAGGTCAACAATTACACCGTCGATGGTTGAGATTATTCTCATCCTTTCCATCTGCAGTTTTGCACTTTCGAGGCTGTATTTTGCGTTTATGAAGCTGACCCTTGCATTGTTGAGTTCTCTTAGTGTTACTCCTCCCTTTTCATACAGAGACTCCTGCTTCTGGAGTTCGCTTTCGGCCAGTTCAAGGTTAAGCTCCTGTGCTTCAAGTCTTACCGAGTTAATAAACTCCCTGTCTTCGAAGCGTGCTATTATGTCACCGGCAGATACGCGGTCGCCCAGCTGCCATTGCCTTCCGGTGCGTGGATTTCTCTCAAGGTGGTATGTTGCAGAAATCCTTGATCTCAGCTCTATTACTCCTTTTGGATACACGGTTCCGGTGGTTGAGATTATCTCCTCGATAGATTTGCGTGTAACATCAGTGACACCTACCGGAACTTCAACGTCTGCCTGAAGTCTTTGTTCCTGCTGACGGCAGCCTGCTGCAAAGATTATGGCAGCAAGTGAAAGGTAAATTATCTTTTTCATTTGTGATGATTGTTATTTGCCTGTTAAATTAAAGAGTGACATGGGTGCGATCTGTTCGCCCTTTTCAAAATCATATAGTGTCTGAATCTTAAGATTAAGAAGCTCGAGCTTGTAACTGATCAGAGCATTGGTGTATGATATCTGTGACTGCGAGAGCTGCTCCTGGAACCTGTTCAGGTCCATGCCGGTAAGATCACCGTTACGGTACCTCTCAAGGTTTATCTGATAGGTAAGGTTGGCATTTATGGTTGACTGCCTGGCTATCTCGATCTGGTTTCTCAGGTTCAGGAGGTTCCTGTATACCTTCCTGATGCTGAGCACAATGTTGTTCTCCTCATCTTCAAAGGCTATCTGCTGTGTCTCTATTGAGGCTTCCGCAGCCCTGATCCTTGATTTCTTCTCTCCCCAGTCCCAGAGTGGAACGGTAAGGCTGAGAGAGACAGACTGGTTTGAGTTTGGATTCTCATAGACGTTGAAAAGGTTCTCATTGTCTCCCGTAAGACCGACTGTTAGACCTACCGATCCCTTGAACTCATTAAGGGCCATGGTTCGTATCATGTCGAATTGTGATGTCTCAACAGAAATCTGCCTTTGTCTCAGTTCAAGCCTGTTCTGCATCCCCTGATCGATTGCAAATCCGATATCGATACTTAGTGTGTCGACAGTGATATCGGGAATTACAATGAAGTCATCAAAGAGGCTCATTCCGACCAGTATCTTGAAGTCATCCTTTATGTTCTCGAGGCTGACGAGCCTGTTCTCGTAGTCAGACCTTGAGTTTGCGAGGTTTAGTTCGGCCTGGTACAGTTCAACTTCGGCAGCGAGGCCTGCCTCAGCCTTTGCCCGCGTAATTTCGTATGACTCCTGCATGTTCTTGTATGCATTGAGCGATATTTCTAGGCTCTGCTGCTGCTGGTACACTGCATAGAAAGCCTGTGTTACCTGTCTCTCAAGTTGCATGCGCGACAATGCGTGAGATATCTGTGTGTTCTCGAGATTGAACTCCAGCTCCTTCAGGGTGAGCTTGGTGCGGTTATAGGTAAATATTGGCTGGTCAAGCCTCAGGTTGAGCCTGTTGTCGAATCCCTTGGAGGTGCTTTCATATAGAGACGGGACCTCCCTTTTAAGGTAGTAGTCGTTATAGGCAAAGGTATTTGTCAGCCTCAGGGTGGCATCGGTGGCAACGATGGGCTGAACAATGCTGAAAGCTGTTGAACTGCTGAAATTCTGGGTTGTGGTATAGGCAGCGAACTGCTCGCTGAGTGTTCTTCCCTGCTGGTAGGTGATCGGATTAACTGTCAGTGAGAAGGCTGACTTGAGTGCAGCTCTCTGTGCGTTCAGGTTTTCCTGGCTCCTTATCAGGCTGAGCCTGCTCCTCCTGATTGACGGGCTGTTGTTCTCCGCAATGTCAAGGGCACTATTCAGCGTCATACCTGACTGTGAATAGACCCCCTGACTGAACAGCACAAGCAGAATTGCCGTCTTCAACAGTAGGATGTAGGATTTGTTGGTTCTCGGTTTCATATTAAGAATTAGTTGTTGATTGTTTCAATTTGCGTTTTTCCTCTTCAGGTTTTATTGGTAGTTATATGCGGCTTAACGGTTGCTGGTTTTTACCCACTTAACTGCATCGCCCACCACCATTCTTGCTGTCGATTTGTTATTGAGTTCTACTTTGGCGCTGTCAGATGACAGGTAGTATGTACCAAGCTTATTCCATCCCGGATCGGCGGTTTCGAAGTCAAGCACAATTTCTTCATTGCCGTCATCATGGAAAACCTTAAAGTAGAACTCCTTGATCATTGGAGTCTGACTGCCTCTTTCTCCTCTTCTGCCCTGTGCATCGGTAACCGTCACCTGTCCGCCGGGCTGTCCGCCAGGACCGCCGCCAGGGCCTCCACCCGGACCCCCTATAATCATCTGGCCTCCTATTTGTCTGGCCATCTGCATCATACGATTGCCCGACTTTGGTACGTAGGCGTATACGTCATAGTAGCCCGGGGCAGGCAATGCGGCTGTCCATGAGACATACCTCTCTCCGTTACCGCTTTTGGTGTAAACAGCAGATCTTACATATTTTCCGTAATAATCACTTTGAACAACGGGTTGCCAGTATTCAGGCAGAAAGGCGGGTCTCATCTGTGCATAGCCTTCTCCTTCATTACTTATGATGCCCAGTAATCTCTTTATCGGACTGGCTTCGGAGATCTGGCTGCGCATAAATCCCGGATCTTCATTATCGACTATAATTTCGTTTTCCTCTGTCAGTATCGGGAGTGATGGCAGTATCTCCTCACCTTCGAATGGTACTGTTCCGCGGGGTGCCTTGTCGGGCTGACCGAAGATGAAAGTCATTTCTCCGGGTATATTCTTAGCCATAACAGTATTTACAACCATTGCTCGCGGCTGGGTCTCACTGATAAGGCTTATCCTTTTTGCCTGGTTACCATCGAGGAAGACTATTGCATTGATATCGGCCACATCCATTCCTCTTCCCTGCATTGTGACCTCAATTCTCTGCATTCCTCCCGCACCCTGGGCACTGAATGTCGCCATTGCTGCTCCTGCACCGCCGCCACCGCTGCCACGGCCTCCTGCCATTCCGCCTCCGGTACGGAATGTAATATTGAACAACCCTGGTGCCGGCTCGTGATTTGATGCGGTAAAGGTCACCTGGTACCTTGAGCGTTCATCGATCACAACCTCGGTAACTTTGGGTTCAGTTATTATAAACCCGGGGATGTCGTAGCCCTCGAACCAGTTTGGCAGGTATTCTGAAAGGCTGAACCCGAATGATTCCATCAGATCACTGTCGAACTTCCTGATATCTATCCTGTTGAACATATTGTTGTCGAGGTATTCTGTGAACCATGTCTTGAATTCCTCTATTCCGGCCTTTGCCCTCATCATATTGAAGAGGTAGTCACCCTTGACGGTAAGAATCATCCTCAGGGTATCAGCCGAAGGTGATTCATTCAGGATCTGCTTAAGGCTCTTGTCCCTGAGACGGAGGTTGGCAACATCGGTTTCTGACAGGCCACCCATTACACCCTGTACTCCCCTCATCATCTGGTTTGATACTTTCTGGAGATGCGACTCAAATACCGAGTTTATCACGGGGAATTCATCAGAATAGAAATTATTCTTGAAGAAATAGAAACTGGGTCGCAGCATGTATCTTGAAGGCTCGTTGATTACATTGCCACGGGTGAATCTGAATCCCGACCCACTCACAAAGGTTTGCCGGGCGAAATTGGTGAACAGTCTTACCTGCAGTTCCTTGTCAGTAATGATCTGGTTCCTCCTCTCCATGTCTTTCTTCTGCCTCTTGAAGCTTCGCTCAAATCCGGCCTGCCGGATGGTTACCATTCTCTCGGGCATAAGAATCAAAGAAGGCTGAACCTCAGCCCTGGTCTGGGTGTTCTTTCTGGGATAGCTGAAGAACTGCACCGGGACTTCGATAAGTGAAAGGGATGGGAATGGATATTTCGTTGAGAAACCAGTCTCGAGGTCTGTCATCAGTACGTTGAGAAGGCTGGGAAGAGTATCGGCTATTTCATTGAAAACAGCCTTGTAGTAGTCATTTCCGGGGAAGTAATGGGTTTTGTACTTTACACCCCCGGCACTGATGGTATCTGTAAGGTAGTTGCCGATGGCAAGTGTAACCCCGGTAAGTGGAGTTTCATGTGTTATATTCCAGTTTCCATTACCGCCTGTTGAGTTTCCCTGTGTTATGGCCGTAAGATCAGCCCTGGTCTTCACGGTTATATCATACCGGGTGAAATCGATTTTTATCCTTGCCGGATTTGAGGGGTAATAATTAAGGGCTGCAACAGGATACCAGTGGGTTTCCGGTGTCAGGAGGACATAGTCGTCATAAAGGAATGCCTGTCTCTTGTTTACACTTACAATACCTATTCTTGACGGGTATTGCCTCACGTCATCGGTGTACCATGGGTAGCAGAATGACTCATTTATGGTTCCGCTGTAGGTCACATTTACCTTATCAGACGCACCTGCGCCAAGGGGCGCTTCAGGATCGATCACGGCTATATTAAACTCTCTCCTGTACGGAAGGCTCTTGCCGTTTCCATCGGTAACACTTTCAATCTGAAGAGATGGATTAAGTGACAGGATGTACTGCCTGAGGGGCAATTCATGGTCATTCCTAAGTGTCAGACCTGCTTTGGCGGCAATCTTCCCTCCCTGGTGTTCAACCTCCAGGCGGGTGTGGGTTATAGTTGTGAATTTCTCAGATTCGTATCTCGAATTAGTTTCGATGGTAAGCTGCTTATCTTTCATATCACCCAAATAGGTATTGAGGACACGCCATCCGGTGAAGCCTGCGGTAATAATAAATACCACCAGCAGTGCCTTGGCAATGGTGTTCTGAATTGCAGATTGCGGCAGTCTCTTGAAGATGATTATTGTAATCATCACGCACGAGATACCAAGTGAAAAATAGAATAGCCTCTGGGAAAGTATGAACGCAAAATTATCATAGCCTATTACACCTGATCTGAACAGAGGAATACCGAAGGCCATGTAGTCGAATATGTAACCTGCCCTGTAGAAGAGATAGAAGACCACCATGGCGGCATATCCAAGAAGGAGCAGGAAGGTAATGGCCTGATTTCTGATTACTGACATAAGCAGGAATGCAAAGCCAAGGCTGAAGACGAGGGTTGGTACGGTAATGAAAAGAAGATGGACTACATAGGAGGCTATATCAACCATGATGAGCGGAGATATAATATTGACCACCAGTGCTATAAGCAGTATGAACAGGTTCAGGCCCAGAAAAAGTCTCAGTATTCCGAGGGTCTTGCCGAGTACATATTCCATGTTCGACATCGACCTCGTGTAGAGCACTTCGTTGGTGTCAAGCTTCTTGTCTCTCTTAAGGAAGTCTGCTGCCAGGAAGATAACCACTATTGCCTGGGCAAGGTTCAGCAGGTATATATTTATATGAGGCAATGCCGATGCCAGGCCTACTGTTTCCCATCCTTCGCCGCCTGCAGGAGAAAACATTCCTATGTTCAGCATGGTGAAGATGAGGAGGGCAAGGATGGAAAAGAGTCTGAAGAACCAGCTTCTCCTCAGTGTCTTCGCCTCATAGTGGGCTACAGTCCTTATGTTGTGTACAAACGCCATGATATTTCTTTTTACCTGTTAAACATTTTCATTTCCCATTGTCTCCAGTTCCATGTAATACACGTATGCGTGCTCGAGGTTGGGCTGGATTTCAGAGGAATTATAGTGTGGTTTTTCCGGAGAAACAATCTGAACATCCCATCCTATATCGGTTGGGATGGTTGAGATAATATGGTAGTTGTCCTTAAGTGAGTCATACTCTTCAGGAGTTACCGATATGTTGAATACATGACCATTGGCTCTTTCGACCAGCCTTTCAGGTGATCCTGAGTAAATAACCTCTCCCTTGTTCAGCAACGCCATATTGCTGCAGGTAGATGAGATGTCACCGACTATATGTGTCGAGAGTATGATTATTACATCATTCTGGCTAAGGTCAGACAGAATATTCCTGAATCTGATTCTCTCATCAGGGTCAAGGCCTGTAGTTGGTTCGTCAACAATTATCAGGCGGGGATTGCCTATCAGTGCCTGAGCAATTCCAAGCCTCCTTTTCATACCGCCTGAAAGACGGTTGGCCCTCCTGTCTCGGGCTTCGAAAAGACCTACCTTCTCTAGCAGTGCGTCAACCTCAGCCATCCTCTCCTTACGGTTCCTGATACCTGCAAGGGCACCTGAATAGTCGAGAAATTCCCATGTCTTCAATGCCGTAAAAAATCGAAAATCCTGAGGAAGGTAACCAAGTATCTTGCGTACCTCCCTTCTGTGCTTGTGAATATCCTTTCCATCGATCAGTACCGTACCTGATGTTTGCTTCATCAGGGTTACCAGTATTCTCATAAGTGTTGATTTCCCGGCTCCGTTTGGTCCGAGCAAACCGAACATTCCGTTTTCAATATCGAGGTTGACGTTTTTAAGGGCGTGATTGCCATTGCGATAGACCTGATTCAAGCCTCTGATCTCTATCTTCATCTGGAGTTTGAGATTATATTATTTAAGTTGTGTCTGATTGGCTTTGCATTTGACCCTAAACCTGCCCTAAATATTTCAAACAACATGACCAATAGATTGTAAAAACTGAACTTTTAACATATTTTTAAGAATTTTGATGCAATTCAGGCGTTATGTTATGAGTCATTAACAAATGAGAAGAATACGAGTTCCAATTGCACAAACTTATTCATATTTTTGATCTGAAAAATACTTTACTGCTTGAGCGATAGCACTAACAAGAAAAAAATAATCAACGATCCGGTATACGGCTTCATCGACATACCCTCAGGTTTTATATTTGACATTGTTGAAGGATGGTGGCTTCAGCGACTACGTCGCATAAGGCAGCTGGGCCTTACCAACTATGTCTATCCGGGAGCGAATCACAGCCGGTTTCAGCACAGCCTGGGTGCACTCCATCTGATGTCAATGGCCGTGAATACACTTCGGTCAAAAGGGATTGAGATTACAGGGGAGGAGGAAGAAGCCCTCTATATTGGGATACTTCTTCACGATACGGGTCACGGGCCTTTCTCACATGCCCTCGAATACTCGATAACTGCTGATCTGAACCATGAAATCATTTCAGCATGGGTCATGGAGATTCTAAATGAGCGTTACCGCGGAAGGCTTAATCTTGCAATTGATATATTCAGGAACGCATACCATAAGAGGTTTCTGCACCATCTTATAGCAGGTCAGACAGACATGGACAGGCTTGACTACCTTACCCGCGACAGCTTTTTTACCGGCGTTGTGGAGGGCACGGTGAGCTCTGACCGGATTATAAAAATGCTTAATGTCTGCGGCGACAGGCTGGTGATTGAAGAAAAGGGGATATACTCGCTTGAGAAGTTTTTGATAGCCAGGCGCATGATGTACTGGCAGGTGTATATGCACAAAACTGTGATAGCAGCAGAGAATGTGCTTTCTGGTATCATAAACAGAGCCAGGGAAATTGCTGTCTCAGGAGGGAAGCTGTACATGAATCCATGGATGGAATTCTTCCTGATGAACAGGGTGTCATTGAAAGAGGTCAGTGAACGTGGCACTGGTTACAGGGATGACGTGATGAAGCATTTCTTGAAGCTTGATGACAACGAAATATTCCAGTGTGCGAAGATATGGATTGATCATCATGACAAAACTCTCTCAATGCTGTCCTCAAGTCTTCTGTTGCGCCAGTTGCCGGCTGTTGAACTTGGCAGCGAGCCTTTCGCGGCGGAGAGAATAGCTGACCTGCGTAACAGGACAGCCGACCTGCTGAATGTAGCTCATGACATGACAGGATATTTCGTATTCTCGGGCGAGGTCTCGAATCGAACCTATACACCTGATCAGGGGCCTATTGGCATTATGATGAAAGGAGGCGGAATACGCGATATCTCTGAGGTTTCGGAGATTTTTACCCACAATTTGCTTTCACAAGACAGGATTAAATACTTTCTTTGCTACCCGAAAAATTTACGTCTGACAGATTAAAAGCAGAAACAGATGGAGTTTACCGCAAAAATGATAGCTGATTTTCTCAGGGGTACAGTCGTCGGAGACCCCGGAGTAAAGGTAAATACAATTGCCAGGATTGAAGAGGGGTTCAGTGGCGCCCTGTCATTCCTTGCCAACCCAAAGTATGAACAATATATATATACAACAGAATCAACGATAGTGCTGGTTAATGAGAACTTCACCCCTTCA
>CAYUOS010000010.1:0-37549 GCA_964446435.1 uncultured Rikenellaceae bacterium
CAGCAAATGAGCGTTGAATTTTTTGTCTATACGTTGTTGCTGTCGTTGCTGCTAATGTCATAATACCTATTAAATTCAGTATTTAGCCGTTCCGCAACATCTTCTGTCCGCAAGCCTTCCGCAGTCAGTTCAGATATGCGTTTGAATACCGGCAGCAGGTCTTCGCTATAGCGTCTTTGGCGACCTTTACCCTGGCTTGGCAAATAATCATCATAGCGATTACGCCAGCTGCGGATCGTACTTTCCGGCTGGTTTAATCTTTTGCTATACAATCAGAACGGTCAACAACTATTGCGACCTGATAGTTATGAGACACCCTATTGAGGGAAGTGCACGCTATGCAAGTGAAGTAGCCACCGTACCTGTAATCAATGCCGGTGACGGAGCCAATCAGCATCCTACACAGACTCTGCTTGACCTCTATTCCATAAGGAAGACGCAGGGAAAACTCGACAACCTGAACATCTTCCTTGTCGGTGACCTGAAATATGGTCGTACTGTCCATTCTCTACTGCTGGCAATGGCACGATGGAAAGCTACTTTCACCTTTATTGCTCCCGAAGAGCTTAAGATGCCCGACGAGTATAAGATATACCTTAAGAATCTTGGACTTAAGTATTATGAACACACTGACTTTACCGATATAGTATCAGAAGCAGACATTATATACATGACAAGAGTACAGAAGGAGAGATTCTCAGATCCGATGGAGTATGAAAAAGTTAAGAATGTTTATGTGCTGAAGAATTCGATGCTGAAGAAGACAAAACCTACAATGAGGATCCTTCATCCGCTTCCGAGAGTCAACGAAATTCATACAGATGTAGACGCAAATCCTCAGGCATACTACTTTGAACAGGCACTGAACGGTGTCTATACAAGACAGGCAATACTAACCTTCCTCCTTGGAATCAAGAAATAGAACATTAGACCGATGAAAGAACCAAAGCAACTAAGCGTCAGCGCCATAGAGAATGGAACTGTAATAGACCACATACCGGCTAAAAACCTCTTTAAGGTTATTCAGATTCTCGGGCTCGATCATATTGACAACCAGATTACTTTTGGCACCAACCTCGAAAGTAAAAGACTGGGACTAAAGGCTATAATCAAGATTGCCGGTGTCTTTTTCGAGGAGGAGGACATTAACCGTATAGCCCTTGTAGCCCCAGAGGCTAAGCTTAATATAATTAAGGAGTATGAGGTGGTTGAGAAAGCTGTCGTTGAAGTTCCTGACGAGATTATCGGAATCGCCCGCTGCGTAAACCCGAAATGCATTACAAACTTTGAAGCTGTCAAAACAAAGTTCAAAGTAGTTGAAAAGAAGCCCGTATCACTTAAATGTCATTATTGTGAGAAAATCACAGACGAGGAGCATCTTTCGATAGTATGATAAATTTTTAAAACGGCTCATCGCAACCTGTCATATGATCTGACAAGCAACTCGTCCTTGAGTATACCCCTGAATGCAAGATACATAAGGACTGCCGAGACCAGTGGGAAAGTAATCTTGATACTGAATACTATTGAGAGTTCATACTTGGTTACAGCGTAGAACAGGTAGAATGCTATCATTACAACTTCACCCAGTAACAGAAGCAGGGTAAAAACGGCAGCGCGAAGCTGTAGTCTCCTGAACTTGAAGAGGAAAAGAGTAATGAATGAAAGGAGGGCTACGGTAGCGAGAATGATAGTTAACGGTATAAGGTTTTCTACTTTTTGCCAGGTTCCCCCTGAAAGCAGATACAGGCCGTTGTATCTCATCTCGAACCCTGCACCATCTGCTCCGACAAATGATACAATGCTGTTCAGCAGAAGCATTACGCTGAGGCAGACCACCACCGATATATATAGACTTTGAATGCGCTGTATCATGACGGAATCTTTTGTTTCATTGCAAATTTAGCCTCTTTTTCTAAGACTCTGGTAATCGAGATAGTAAAGAATCTTTAGTGAAAGACTATTCAGTGCAGGGGAATCAAACATATTCCTGAGATTATCCATGTAATCATATAAAATAGTTGATCCTCCGTCATATATGGCATTCTTCCAGACCAGTGTCATTTCGCTTCCGGGGGCGAACCTCCATGTATACACCATATCAATATTGAAAGCATTGTAGTTAAAGTTGGGGTTTCCTGAGTAGGAGCCCGCAGAGAGTCTTCCGTCTTCCAATAACCTGAAGTAATTACCATCATAATCGGCCCTTGACCAGTAGTGACGAAGCCTGAAGGTAAGATATGAATCGGATGTAAAAATGTATTCAGATTGAACTGTTGTTGTAAAAGTTGTGTTGTCCCTCTTTCCGAAAATAATATCCTGTGTAGCCAGATTAAATGCCACGTATCCGATATCATTCTTGTTAATTGAATAATTAAGGTCCAGTCCGATTACCATCCTTGTAGAGAGTTTAACCTCCTGTTCAATCGAAGAGGAAAAGCTTCCCTGATCATAGTCCGACCACATATTGGTTGCAGAGGTCCTGAAATTCAGATAGTAGGTCTTGCTCTTGTCAGTGTCAAATGAAAAAGTACCACTTAATTCGGGTGGGCGGTGGAAATACCTTCCGTTTCTCCTTGGCTCATAATAATCATCCTCACCCCCAGGCTTATAGCTTGCATTAAACCGCACAGACCAGTAGTTGCTTAGTATGATCATTGAATTATAGCTTATGGTTGAGCCGGTGAAGACCCTTGGCGCATAAAGCTGATTGTAACTAAATGACAAAGAGTTCCTGGTGGTATATATCTTCCAAAATGGCACATGTGTGTTATATGAAAGTGACACTGAATTCTGAAATTCATTATTCCGTCTCAGATATCCCATATCATTCGGATCATAAGTGTCGGAGATGGCGCTTATCTGATATTCTGCTCTGAAAACGCCTCCGGTCTTACCACCACTAATCTCATATGTATGTCCCAGGTCAGCCGGTGAATCGTCGTAATATTTCTGGCTCACCGCTGCCTTCCCTGAAACAGAGTATCTCCTTCCTGAATTCTGTATTCTGAAATCGGTTGCAGTAACGTTGGCTGTGTAATATGTGTTATCGTGCTCTGCATTCCTCCATACATTGCTGTTGGCAAAACTTACAAACGAGTTATTCCTGAGGCTCTGGTCGAGCACAAACATATTAAAGTTGGTGAAGGGTTCAGTCTTGAAATGTCGTATCTCTCCGGAAGGTATATGTTCTATCCTGGCATACATCGGCTTAGTCATTGCATTGAAAACGCCAATTCCCAACCCACCCTTTGTTCTGCCGGATAGTTTTGAAGCATTTATCAGAGCTGACTCCTGAGGGTTTGATTCCAGGACTTCATCCTCTCCTACCTGACCGGCAGCCTGGTTATAAAGCCTTGGCCTTGTGCCTATCCTTCGTGAATAGAAAATATTCCCCCTCGAAAAAAGCTCTGTACCTTCCATGAAGAAAGGTCTCCGTTCATTGAATTTGGTCTCATACGGTGTCAGATTCAGTATCTGGTCATCAGACTGAACCTGCCCGAAGTCGGGTATCAGTGTTGCATCGAGAGTGAAACTCTCATTTATTCCATACTTCAGATCCAGGCCGCCATTGTAGGTATACCCTGGTTTTTCACCATCATATTTCTCGAAATATCCTGAAATATATGGAGTGAAACTCAACCTCAACGGAGGAATAAGATTTGACAAGCCGGTTATCTCTCCGAGGTGGGTAAAGTTATTACCTATCTCTCTGTTTACATAGCTCCATGACGATTCTTCGCGGTATCTTCTTATCTCACGCCAGAAATTGATACCCCAGGTCTGCTCTTCAACCCTTGGAAACCGCAAGGCTGAGAGTGGTATCTTTATCTCTGCAATCCAACCATCCTCAGTAATCCTTACACGGCTGTACCATACTGCATCCCAGCTCATGTCTCCTCTGCCCCACGAATCAGGAGATGTTTGCCTTGCCTTACTGTCTGACTGAACCCCTGACGCAGAGAGGCTGAACGTCTCGCCGTTAATGCCATCATTGAATGTACTTATTTCAATATTGAACTTATCGGCGTTAAGGCTGTTTCCTGAGTCCCGCTTTCCCAGATGAACAAAAATGCTGTCAGGATTTGGATCATACATAATGGCGGCAAAATAAACAGCTTCATCGTCATAGAGTACTCTCACCTCGGTTGGGAAGGATGCCGGCCTTCCGCTGAATGGTGAATACTGTATGAAATTCCCGGCGACTGAAGCCAGCGACCACACATCATCGTCAAGATATCCATCAATCCTGGGTGGTTCAGGCGTTCTCACGGCATTAATTGTTTTTTTTTCAAAACTGGTGGTACTTTCAACTGCATTTATTGAAAGGCAAAAAGATAATAGTAAAACGATCGGAATAAAGTAATGCTGCCTCATTAAACGAATGACTTTTCAGGTTTTAAGGCGGTAAAAGTACTGAAATAACCCGAAAATATGGCTTCGCCCTTTTTGCCTGCACTTTGGTTAACAATCTTTAACTATTCAGCTGCAGACATTCATTTCCTGATCAATAACACAGCGGTCTGTTTGACGTTATATTGGTAACACTCCCATGACTAACGCAATAAATAGCTCCTTTAAGTTGTCATACTATTTTAAAATTTTACTCTGATGGTAAATTCTGGCTCTAAACAAAAACCTGTTAAAACAGTTTATAGAATCATAACCAGAATGTATCAGATGAGAATAACAGTTGGAAACAATCCGCACCATTGGGAGTGTATCAATATTAAGAACAAGACAATATGAAGAATCTACTCAGACCCATCCTGACAACATTGTCCCTGCTGATAATAGCAGGAATTATAGTTTATCCTAAAGTCAAAGACAAGATATTTCGCAAAGAATCTGCGCCAGCCATGCAGGCACCAGGACGAGGACCTGCCACAGGTGTAGGCAGTAGTGGAGGTGGCATGAGGGGTGGTCAGGTACTGAATGTTATTGGGATGGTTATTACCCCGTCTGTCGTGACAGAATTCATCAACAGTACCGGGACCCTTCTACCTGACGAGGAAGTTGAACTGTCATTTGAGACATCAGGAAAGATTGTTGGCATTTTTTTCAATGAAGGTACTCGGGTAACAAAGGGAGACCTGCTTGCGAAGATCAACGACAGGCACCTGCAGGCTCAGTTGCTGAAGCTTGAAGCACAGAAGAAACTGGCAGAGGAAAAGGAATTCAGACAACGAAGCCTTCTCGACCTTGATGCTATCAGCCGCGAGAGTTACGACCAGATAGTTACCGAGTTGGAGGCACTCAATGCCGATATTCTTCTTATCAAGGCGCGTATCGCCGAGACCGAATTGAGAGCTCCCTTCGATGGAATTATCGGACTCAGGTTCCTCAGTGAAGGCAGCTTCGCAACCACAAATACCAAGATCGCGAGACTTGTTAAGGTTAAGCCGCTGAAGATTGAGTTTTCAATAGCTGAAAGATATGCTGGTGTGGTTGGAACCGGTTTCCCGATCACCTTCAGTATCGACGGCATCAATAATCCGTTCAATGCTCAGGTATATGCACTCGACCCCAAGGTTGATATCAGAACCCGAACGATAACTGTCAGGGCACTATACCCAAACAGGAATGAAGAGTTGAAGCCCGGCCGTTTTGCAGCCATTAACCTTAGACTTGCCGAGGTTCGTAATGCAATTGCCATTCCAACCGAGGCGCTTATTCCTGAAATGGAAGGGGAAAAAGTATTCGTCTACAGATCGGGAAGGGCTATGCCGGTAATAGTAAAAACCGGCTTAAGGACAGAATCAACCATTCAGATAACGGAGGGGTTGAATTTTGGAGACACACTGATTACAACAGGCATCCTTCAACTGAGGCAGAGTCTGCCTGTTGTGCTTGACAATCTTATAATTCAAAACGAACAACAGTAGTAGCAAATGAGTCTATCATCAGTAAGCATAAAAAGACCGGTTCTGGCAACAGTATTCTCAATAATAATACTGTTGTTCGGTTTCATTGGTATGACATTTCTGGGCGTCAGGGAATTTCCAAGCGTCGATCCTCCAATAATTACAGTTAGTACCTCCTACCCGGGGGCCAACTCAGATGTAATCGAGACACAAATTACCGAACCGCTGGAGCAATCGATAAACGGCATACCCGGTATCAGGACACTTACCAGTGTGAGCAGGCCCGGAGGCAGCAATATTACAGTTGAATTCGAGCTTAGTATCGATATGGAAACGGCTGCCAATGATGTTCGCGATAAGGTATCCCAGGCACAGAGGAGACTTCCGAGAGATGTCGATCCGCCTACTGTGTCTAAGGCTGACGCTGATGCAAGTCCAATAATGTTCATAGCTATAAAAAGTGATCAGCGGTCTCTGCTTGAATTATCTGAGATTGCAGATCTTACTTTCAAGGAGCAGTTGCAGACAATTCCCGGAGTAAGCAGCATAATGATCTGGGGTGAAAAGCGTTATGCAATGCGCCTTTGGCTTGACCCTGTTAAAATGGCAGGATATGAACTCACTCCACTTGATGTAAGAAATGCAATTACCCGCGAGAACATTGAACTTCCATCGGGACGTATAGAAGGTAATACTACCGAACTATCAATCAGGACACTTGGACTGATGAGCACGCCCGCCGAATTCAACAACCTTATAATTAAACAATCAGGAGACCAGATTGTGAGGTTTATGGATATCGGCAGAGCCGAACTGGGACCTGAGGATATTCGAGGAATAATGAAGATAAACGGTATACCAACCGTTGGGAATGTTATTATTCCTCAACCAGGAGCAAATCATATCGACATTGCGGATGAGGTTTACCGCCGGCTGGAATACATCAAGAAGGACCTGCCTGAAGATGTGCAGGTTATGACCGGATTTGACAACACAGAGTATATCAGGACATCAATAAAGGAGGTGAAAAACACCATCTTCACCGCCTTCTTTCTGGTAGTCTTCATAATCTTCTTCTTCCTGAGAAACTGGAGGACAACTCTTATCCCGATGCTTGTAATTCCGGTTTCACTTATCGGTTCGTTCTTCATAATGTATATTATGGGGTTCTCGATAAATGTTCTTACGCTTCTTGCCCTGGTTCTTGCAATCGGACTGGTTGTCGATGACGCCATAGTGATGATGGAGAATATCTATGTCAAGATAGAGCAAGGTCTTACTCCATACGAAGCAGGTATACAGGGTTCCAACGAAATCTTCTTTGCAATAATCTCTACCACAATCACTCTTGTGTCAGTCTTTATTCCGATTGTATTTCTTCAGGGTCAGACCGGGAGGCTTTTCAGGGAGTTCAGTATCGTAATCGCCGGGGCGGTGGTGATATCATCATTTGTGGCCCTCAGCTTCACACCAATGATCTCAACCAAGATTCTCAGGAAACAGAAGACCACCACCTGGTTCTACAATGCAACTGAAAGATTCTTTGTATGGCTGAACGATATGTACAGGAATTCCCTCGCAGCATTTCTTAAGAGACGTTGGATAGCAATATTGATACTGATAGTAAGTGCAGGATTAACGGTGCTGCTCTGAGCGACAATCCCGGCTGAGATGGCACCTCTGGAAGACAGGTCGCAGGTTTCGATAAGCACGGTAACACCTGAAGGTGCGACCTATGAGTTCGTAAGGGACTACCTCGAAGACATTGCCAACACCGTTGCCGATCTGGTTCCTGAGAAGGAGAGCGTCACAATGATGATCAGAGGAGGCGGAGGCAATGTAAGGGTCGTCCTTGTCAAACCTGATAAGAGGGACCGCACCCAGCAGGAAATAGCTAACCATCTTGCCGCTGAGCTCAGAAGGAAGACACAGGCAGTAGCCAGGGTATCACAGCAATCTACTTTCGGTGGCCGCAGAGGTGGAATGCCCGTACAGTACGTACTTCAGGCAACCAACATAGATAAGCTCAGAGAGGTGCTTCCTGAGTTCATGGCACGCGTAAATGAAAGTCCGGTTCTTCAGAGTGCCGATGTTAACCTCAAATTCTCAAAGCCTGAACTTCAGATACATATCAATCGTGATAAAGCCAGCAGCCTGGGAGTATCGACACAGAACATCGGCACAACACTTCAGCTTGCATTAAGCGGCCAGAGATTTGGTTACTTCTTCATGAATGGCAAGCAATACCAGATTCTGGGTGAGCTTGCAAGGGAAAACAGGAACACACCGCTCAACCTCAAATCTCTTTATGTGCGTAATAACAGCGGAGACATGATCCAGTTCGATAACGTGGTATCGCTGCAGGAGCAGACTGCCCCGCCCCAGCTGTACAGATACAACAGGTTCGTTGCAGCAACAGTTTCGGCAGGACTGGCTCCGGGAATAACAATAAGTGAGGGTATCGAAGAAATGGACAGAATTGCAAAGGAGGTGCTTGACGATACTTTCAGGACAGCTCTTGCCGGAGATTCAAAGGATTTCAAGGAGAGTTCATCGAGCCTGATGTTTGCCTTCGTTCTCGCACTGATTCTGATTTTCCTCGTCTTGTCGGCCCAGTTCGAGAGTTTCAGAGACCCATTTACTGTTATGATGACAGTGCCGATGGCTCTAACCGGAGCATTATTGTTCATGTGGTACTTCGATATCACAATGAATATCTTCAGCCAGATCGGGATTATTATGCTCATCGGACTGGTTTCAAAGAACGGTATCTTGATTGTCGAGTTTGCCAACCAGAGAAAGAGGGCCGGGATGAATAAGATTGAGGCTATCAAGCATTCTGCAGCTGCCAGGTTCAGGCCGATCCTCATGACAAGCCTTTCAACAATATTGGGTGTAATGCCCCTTGCACTGGGATTCGGTGAGGGAGCCAAGAGCCGTGTCGCAATGGGGGTTGCTGTAATCGGTGGTCTTACGCTATCGACACTATTAACACTCTACGTGGTTCCTGCTATATATACTTTTATCTCAGGCGAAACAAAACAGGACAACAATGAAGCATAGATTATCTTTTGCATTTTTTCTCCTGATAATGGCAATGCAGTTGTCAGGACAAACTATCTACGATCTGAGCAGCTGCATTCAGACCGGATTGGAGAACAATTATTCAATAATCGTTGCACGCAACAGGGAGGTAATTACAGAAAATAACTTCACCAGGGGTAATGCCGGGTTTTTGCCGACGATTGATTTCTCAAGCCGGTATAGTGGTACTGTAAATACAACCGAACAGAGACTCGCTTCGGGTGACGTCAATACCAGCAGAGGTATTCATAACACTGCCGCCACCGGATCGTTCTCAATGGGTTGGTCAATTTTCAGAGGATTCTCGGTTCAGAACACATACAAAAAACTTGGAGAACTTAGGGATATAGGGGAGTTAAGTACTCAGTTAGCTATAGAGAACCTTGTGGCACGGATTATTGCCGAATACAACTACCTCATTCAGCAAAAGAGACTTTACAACAATCTTCAGTTCGCCGTCGACCTTTCGAGAGAGAGATTGAGGATTGATGAGGCAAGTTACCTGTTAGGAAGAGCATCAAAACTTCAATTGCTTCAATCGAGGGTGTATTTCAATGCTGACAGCTCGCGTCTTGCAAGACAGAGCCAGGTATTGCGTGCCTCAGAGATACGGCTTAACGAGTTGATGTCAGTTGATAATCTTGGACAGAGGTTCGTGGTAGCCGATACTGTGCTAACGATTGACCCGGCACTTGAATTCGACAATCTGCTCGCAGAGACGCTTAACCAGAATACATCTCTTCAGATCGCATCACGGAATCAGACTGTCTCGCAATATGATTACAGAATTATATCCTCACGCGCCTACCCGTACGTTACACTATCCTCAGGCTACAGCGGCACACTGAACATGTACGAAACCGGGAATATGTCAAGTCAGCTTACTACCGGCGCAAGTTATGGTCTTACCGTAGGTATCAATCTTTTTGACGGTTATAACAAACAGAAAGACCGCAAGAATGCGCTTATAGAACTCGAGAACAGAGACATGCAATACCTTCAGGTTGAGCAGGAACTCAGAGCTGATCTTCTTACCATCTACTCAGCCTACACGAATAACCTTAGACTCCTGCAACTTGAAGAGCAAAATCTGGAAACCGCAAAGGAAAACCTTGTAATTGCTTTTGAGCGTTACCTGCTCGGCAACCTTCCGGGCCTGGACCTGAGGGAGGTGCAGAAGAGCCTGCTCGATGCAGAAGAGCGCTTGCTGTCGGTGCAATACTCCACCAAGACAGCTGAGATATCTCTCATGCAGATATCAGGCAGGATAATGGATTACCTCAGATAAAAGGCTCGTATCGTCTAGTTTCCTCCAAGGATAAGGGGAAGTCCGTCTTTTCCACTACCAATTACGACAACCTTTGAATTCGATGAGTTAGCAAGAGAGATTGTGGCATCTATACCCTTCTGCTGGAGGATCCTGTCGGTAAGGCTGGCGCTGATAATCTTGTTGTAGTTTGAGATACCCTCTGCCTCAATTGTTTTCCTCTCTGCCTCAAGGCGCTCCTTCTCATTAATGAATCTCATAGCCAGAGCCTCCTGCTCATGGGTCAGCTTACTTTCAATAGCCTGCTTTATGTCCGTTGGAAGATTTATCGACCTGATAAGCAATGCCTTCATCTCAATATTGTTTCTAAGAAGAACCTCGGCTGCATCCCTGATAATAGTCTGCTCAATTTCATCACGTTTAGTTGAGTAAATCTCTTCGGCAGTATATCGACCAGTAATGCGACGGAAGGTTGACCGTATCTCAGGAATAATAAGAGTGTTCCTGTATCCGACTCCAAAATTCTCATGCAGGTAGGCAATTCTGTCATACGTCGGGTTGTGCCTGATAGTGACGTCAATATTTATCTGGAGGCCATTCCTGTCAAGAACATCCATTGTCTCCTCGCTTGTCTGTTCCTTTACATCATATCTGTAGAGCTCATTCCATGGTGCAATAATTTTCAGGCCAGGTTGAACTATCTTTTCCCTTTCAAGCTTTCCTGAAATTGTATGGAAGACTACTCCCCTTTCACCTGGTTTGAGTCCATAGAAGCTCTTCGAAATAAAAGCTATCAGAAATATTGCGACCAGCGCAACAACGGCAATTACAGCAATCTGTTTTGGTTTCATCCTTTATCTGTTTTTGGTTTCTATTGATGTTATTCGGTGCCTCTTCATTACGGGTTTCATTTTTCTTGCCGCAAGACAGGCATGACTCAAAAATAGAGTAAATTTGTGGCTTATGGTCGCAAGCGAGGCACTTAATCTGTGAAAGGTGAAAATATGACGGTGACCGGCGATTATGTTCTGGTTCTTTAAAGATTCGAGAAATGAAGAAAACTGAATTGATAGTCAACAGTGATGGCAGCATATTCCACCTGCATCTGCTTCCTGATGATATTGCACGCGATATAATCATTGTGGGTGATCAGGGCCGGGTTGAGATGTTAGGGTCTCTCCTTGAAACGATAAGGGTTAGGAAGAGTAACCGTGAATTCAACACAATAACCGGAAGCTACAAGGGAAATGAAGTAACTATTCTCTCATCAGGTATTGGCACAGACAACATCGACATCGTAGTTAATGAGCTGGATGCACTGGTAAACATTGACCTCGAAACAGCCCTTCCCCGACCCGAACCTGAATCACTCAATATTGTGAGGATTGGTACTTCTGGTTCATTGCAGGCTGATATTCCGGCAGGTTCATTTCTGATGACCGGGACAGCTGTTGGGTTCGACGGCCTGCTTCATTTCTATTCCGAATATGACCATCTCCTCGACACTGCATTAAGTGATGCTATTGTCTATCACACCGAGTGGCCTGACAATCTCTGCTATCCCTATGCGGTAAAAGCAGATCAGTTACTGCTTGATTTGTTCGACACTGGTGAATTCATTCCTGGTATTACAATTTCAACGCCAGGCTTTTATGCACCCCAAGGGCGTTCCCTACGTCTATCGCCCTTCGACACTGACATAAATGAAAAACTGGCTGAAATGAATATCAGGGGTCAGAAGATCACCAACTACGAGATGGAGAGCTCCGCTATTTATGGACTGGGAAGATTACTCGGGCACAAGACACTTACCATTTGCGTCATAATTGGCAACCGTGTCACCGGTGAATTCCTGGCTGATTATAAACCAAGGCTTATGGAGCTCGCTGTAAGGGTCCTTGACAAACTGCCGTTCGGGGGCGGCACATTGTAACTTTTTTTCTATTTTTGATTATTAACTTAATAAACCCTTGTGATGTCTGACCTGGAAAAAACAACCGGCAATAAAAGCGATGAGATAGACCTAATGGACCTGTTTGCAAGAATGGGCAGGAGTCTTGCCAGAGGCATTGGGGCTATTGGCAGGGGATTATTGTATGTTACCTTCTTTCTTGTCAGAAAGTGGTTATGGATCGGGTTAAGCCTGGCTTTGGGTGTCGGCTTATCATACCTGATCAAATTCAGCACCGAGAGGCAGTATTCATCTGATATTACATTCAGAAGCAATGCCGTGCCCAATTCAGAAATGATTTCCTATATCAATAAATTACACACTTTCTGTCGTGAAAGAAACCTGGCGGAGTTGGCCGGCGCGCTGTCAGTTGACAGCAGCAAAGTCAGGTACATCATTGACATTCAGGCATTCTGGGTCATAGACCTTGGCAATGATGACATTCCCGATTATGTAGATTTCAGGAACAGGCACGATGTTCAGGACACGGTAAATGTCAGAATGCAAGACAGGTTTGTTGTACGTGTCAAGACATCAGTTCCTCAGGAGTTAACCTCTATCAGAGATGGCATTATCTCTTTCGTTGGTAAAAACAACTTCTTCGTTCAGCAGAATGAAATACGACTCTCCCAAAATGGGACGATAATGACCAGGCTTGACTATGAAATAAACCAGCTCGACAGCCTCCAGAAGGTTAAGTATTTCGAAGAGGCCCGAAGACTGATGCCCAAAGATGGAGGCCAGATGATATTCCTGCAGGAACAAAGGACCCAGTTGCTTCATGACGATATAATTAACCTCTTCACCAGGAGACAATATATTGAGAGACAGCTTACCTTGTATGCTGACCCTTTAACCCTGCTAAGCGATTTCACCCCACCTGCAAAGCCTGACAACGGCGCACTGTTTTACGGCAAGGTTCTGATTCCCGTTATATTCTTTCTGACTGTAATTCTTCTTCTGCTGATTGACAACCGACAAAGGCTGGCTGAGGCATACAGAAAATACTAAAACAGAGAGGGAGCCTCAACAGGGCTCCCTCTTAATTATTTATATCTGCCGCTACTTTTAGCGCGAACCGTTCCTGATCTTCAACCCAAGAACAAAGGAGAACAGCATTCCCATGGAAATAAGTATTGCAATAAGCAGATAGTTGCCGATACCTTGCAACAACAAGGTCAAAACTATTAACAACAGATTAACTGCCAGCAAGGTAGATGTTGCCCTAATATGGGAGTTTGATAATTGCAGCACCATGTGGTGAATGTGGTTATTATCGGCTTTGAATATTGACTTGCCATTTCTGACTCTGACAATCATCACTCTCAGTGAGTCAAATATCGGTATAAAGAGCAAAGCCAGGGCCATCGAGGCAGCAGAATTGAGTCTTACCGGCTGATTATAATCTGCATTAAGCTCAAGAAAACGGATTACGAAAACGGCAAGTAGGAATCCTATAAGCATTGAGCCCGTATCACCGAGAAATATCTTATGTTTTTTGCTCCAGACATTGAAATAGAGGAACGCGATTAACGCACCTGAAAGTGAGAAACACATTACTGAATATGAAATATGTCCCGATGCAATAAACCAGGCTCCAAGAATCGAAGACACCAATATACCCACCCCTGACGCCAGCCCATCGATTCCATCAATGAAATTGATACTGTTAATCAGCGCCACAATAACCAATACCGAGACTACAACGCTGATAATGTAAGGAACGCCTGTCGGGATAGCCATTTCATAACAGCAGGCTATTTTGATATCGCCGGCAAGCACAATCAGTGAAGCGGCCAGAAATTGACCGATGGCCTTCTTAATTGGGGTTAAAGAGACAATGTCATCTTTGACACCGATAAAGAAAAGAATCAGCATTCCCGCAATAATATACTTAAGTTCATAGGCATTAGACAGGCTTGTAAACAAAACAGAAGAGAGTATAACCCCCGCAAAAATCATGGCTCCCCCCAGCCTTGGTGTCGGTTCTTCATGTGATGACCGGCTGCAAGGATTGTCGAAGAGACCTTTGATCCTCGATATTTTCACGATTGCTGGAATACCTATGAAGGTAATCACAGATGCTGTCAGAAATCCCGAGGTAATTATAACCCAGGCAGGCAAATAGATTGACAATATCTCTGAATTAATGAACATAGGAATAAGACATTGGATCACATTAGAATGATTGATGGCAAAAATAGCCTAAAAATATTTATTGTGAAATTCTTTGAGCACTGATAGAACAAGCCTGTTCGTCCAGCCAGTTACAACTAACAACCAGGGGAATACTTACAGAATCATTATGTTACGCTTTACTATTCTGTATGACTATTGTAAAACAGTGATTAAGGTGTCTATAACTACATCTCTTCTATAATACTCATTATAATATCTCTGACCATTCTGTCCAAGCTTAAGAAGCTCTTTTTCAGTCATGCCTGAGGCTTCTTCTGCCAAGACAGCAAGTTTCGCAGAGTTACCTGCTTCGCAGACGAAACCACAGTCAGCTGTTCTGATGATCTTTGCTGCTTCACCATTTATTGAACCAATTACTGGCTTTCCGGATGCCATATAAGACTGTAGTCTTGCAGGTACCGTGAGAGAGAAGATGAACTCATCCTTAAGTGATAAAAGCAATATATCAGCTTTATTGTAGAACCAGGGCATTGTATCCAGAGGAAATCGACCCAGCACAAAGACCGTTTTATTAAGGTCTAATTCTGCAATTCTGTTAGTGAGCCATTCGTATCTCCTTCCTGAACCTACAAAAACCCATTTAATATGATTATTTTGCCTCGTTAATGCTGCGGCATTAATGATTGTATCTATTCCTTGTGCTTCACCAATATTACCGGCGTATAGCAGGATGAATCCCTCCTCCTTGTTTTCAGAGAACAGATTCACCGGAATTGATGGGGCTACACAATGGCCAATCTCAAATACTTCTTCGGCCCAGTTCGGAAAGAATACGATCCTTTCACGGATAACTCCCTTGTCTATGAGTAGAGGGGTAAATGACTCTGATTGAACAAGAAGATTATCACAATTCTTATAGATAACATTGGAAAAATGACTAACAAACTTTATAATGAATTTATTCTGCACACCTCCGGCGGCTATGACGCTCTCAGGCCACAAATCAAGCAGCCAGACAATGAGTTTTGACCTGAAAATCTTTTTATGGAGTAAGGCTGGATAGGCCTGTGTTATTGGGGATGATGCAAAGACAAATGTGGAGTCATAACGTTTCCAATGAAAACAGATGAATAATGAAGCAGAAATTACGAAAGAGAGGTAGTTTAGAACCAATCTCAAATTACCACCTCCCCCTCTTGGGATAATAGGCACTCTGTATACTTTAATATCGTTGTAATTGTCAATTGCTTTTCTAAGAAATCCGTAACCTTTAAATATCTTTCCTTCCGGATAGTTTGGTTTTCCGGTTAAAACAGCAACCATGAAACCCCGTCTTTGCAATTCCGTGGCCAGATCATTTATCTTAAATGATTCAGGCCAGAAATGTTGGCTAATTATAAGAATTCTTTTCAAATGAGACTTAATTTGAAAAAAAACAATCTACTTGTTCCAAATAATACGATTAACGTAGTCTGTATAACTTAATATAATCCTGACGACCTTTTCTGATACATTATTAACATTATAGTCTGACACCAAATTAATCCCTGTGTTCGATCTTTCAGGCAGCAGAAGGTAATCAAGTGCCCTGAGTATGTTTTGAGGCTTAAGTCCAACCATCATTACAGCAGCTTCTTCCATTGCTTCAGGCCTTTCGTGGGCTTCTCTGATGTTCAGGGCCCTGAACTTCATTATTGATGATTCCTCAGAAATCGTACCACTATCAGACAGTACAACTTTTGAGTTTAGCTGAAGAGCGTTATAGTCTGTAAAGCCAATTGGTTTGATAATTCTTATAAGCTTATTAAGTTTCCCATGTGTAAGTTTCTCTTTTATTATTCGTTTCATTGTCCTTGGATGTGTACTGAAAATTATGGGCAGTTGGTATACCTCCGATATAGCGTTAAGTGAGTCTATCAATCTGGTGAAATTCCTGTCATTATCAATATTCTCTTCCCGATGTGCTGAAACCACAAAATATCGATCTCTGACAATGTCCATCTTTTCTATTATATCAGACCTTTCAATCACAGGCATATAGTAATTCAGCACCTCAAACATAGGTGAACCTGTTTTTATAATCCTGTCCGGAGCAATACCCTCCCTTAGCAGATATTCCCTTGCAATATCACTGTAAGGAAGATTTATATCGGCAATATGGTCAACAATTTTCCTGTTGGTCTCTTCGGGTACACGCTGGTCAAAGCATCTGTTACCTGCTTCCATATGGAATATTGGTATTTGTTTTTTCTTGGCAGGAATGGCACAAAGACAACTATTTGTATCACCAAGCACAAGGAATGCATCCGGCTTCTCCTCTTCAAGTATAGGGTCGATTGATGAGATGATCCTTCCAATGGTGTCTGCAGTACCGCTTCCGGCAGCCTCAAGAAAGTAATCAGGTTTCCTTATCTCAAGGTCATGATAGAAAATCTGGTTCAGTTCATAATCATAATTCTGCCCGGTATGAACAGATACATGATCGATCGCCTGTGATTCATCCAGTCTTGCCATTACACGGGATAGACGAATGATCTCCGGTCGGGTGCCGACAACAGTAAGGACTTTTAGTTTCTTCATGTAATACGATTCTTGTGTTGTAATATGCCGTTTTGTGAGGATTCAGGATTTTTCCTGAAGAATATTTCAATCACACCTCCTCATAATATGTATCGGGATTGTTGGGGTCAAAATGCTCACTTATCCAGAATATCGTATAGAGATCATCATCACCTGTATTGGTAATGTTATGTGTATGCCAGACAGGCATATCGACAAAGGATGGCTGTCTGCCATCGAGGGTGAAGGTTAACACCTTGTCTGTTCCGACACGTCGCAGACGGATTATTGCATTGCCTTTGATCACCGCAAAGCGCTCGGCTTTACGAGTATGAAAATGGTTGCCTCTGGTTATGCCTGGTTTCGTTGTGGAGAAGGAAACCTGTCCTCCACTATTCAGCTTCATCGTCTCAATAAATGAACCGCGTTCATCTGAATTAAGCTTTAACCTGAACGGAAAGAATTCCTTATGGTCAATGTAGCAGACCAAGGTATTGAAAAGATTTCGATCAAATGGGTCATCCAGGTTCGGTATGGTGCCACTATTATTATAATATGCCGATTTATAGTTTGTAATCTTGTCAAGAAGATCTGACACCTTAATGACACGAGTTGGATGAATCTGGTGACGTATTATTTGTGTCTGGCGACTTGTTATCAGTTCTATTATTTCATCTGCCAACTCTCCGACATAGATCAATTTAAGTTCTGCATCTACCTCGATTTTTGGGATCTCATTATGGGTGAGCTGATAACAGAAAGTTGCGATTACCGAATTGTAATAGGGATGTCCAAATGGTCCGTAAACATTGGGTATTATAATGCCCGTAAAAGACGCCCCGCTCTTTCTGGCCCAATTCTCAAAAAGTAGTCTTCCTTCCTTTTTGGATCTGCCATACAGATTATCTTGTTCTTCCTGGGTTGATGATGCGAAAAGAATGTGTGGTTTTGAACCTGTCATCTCACAGGCTGAAATCAGCTTTTTAACCAGATATATGTTAGTATCGTAGATTACCTGCTGATCTCCATGTCGATTCATTGCAGCGAGATGTAAAATAACATCGCAATTCCCAACAAAGGCACAGAGTTGTTCTTCTCTTCCAAAAACCCCGTCCTCAAATGGGATTACTTCAAAACCGTCGGGATATAAAGACAGGGTATTGAAAAGGTGAGTGCCGATAAAACCTGTCTGCCCCGTTATTCCTACTCTTATCTTATTCATTCATTCTCCCTTTCCACCTTTCCATTTCTACACAATCCCACTTAGTAAAATCACGGTTCGTAGACATTATCAACGTCCTCTCCAAGCACATCTTTCCTTATTACAGGCAGCTCAATCAGCAACTTCTTCATCCCATCAATATCAAGTCTTGATGTGTTATGAGATGTATAGTCATCAAATGAGGAAATAGCAACTTCCCCATTACTGAAGAATGAACCATAATTAAGGTCTCTGGTGTCTGCAGGTATTCTGAAGTAGTGAAGACTGTCCACCGCTTTTGACATTTCCTCTCGTGTAACCAGGGACTCAAATAACTTTTCCCCGTGGCGGGTACCGATAATCTCAATACGACTTGAAGAGTTATACAAATCAATTAGAGCTTTTGCCAATATCTCGACTGTTGCTGCCGGCGACTTTTGAACGAATATATCCCCGTTTGTTCCATTTTCGAAAGCGTACATTACCAGATCGACCGCTTCATCTAGATTCATCATAAACCTTGTCATTGCAGGATCTGTTATGGTGATGGAGTTACCTGATTTTATCTGGTCTATGAAAAGAGGTATAACAGATCCGCGTGATGCCATTACGTTTCCATATCGCGTACCACACAGAATGGTTCCTGTACCGTTTAGATTCCTGCTCTTGGCCACCATAACCTTCTCGCTGAGAGCTTTGGTCATCCCCATTGCATTAATCGGATATACAGCTTTGTCAGTACTCAGAATCACCACACGATTTACTTTGTTGGCTACGGCACTGTCAATAACATTTTCACAACCGATTATATTAGTCCTTACCGCCTCCATCGGAAAGAATTCACAGGAAGGCACCTGTTTAAGTGCGGCTGCATGGAACACATAACCGACTCCATCCATTGCCATGTCAACGCTTCTGCGATCGCGGGTATCACCAATATAATAACTGATCTTGTCATTTTTATAGAACCGGCGCATATCATCCTGTTTCTTCTCATCACGACTAAAAAGACGAATCTCCTTAAACATATCTGAATCAAGGAATCTCCTTAGTACAGCATTTCCAAACGAACCTGTACCACCTGTAATTAGCAACGGCTTATCTGATTTCATAAATACTTATATAGAAAACATAAAATCTTGAATAACTTTCTTTCAAGATAACCTTAAACTCTCTAAAACCTTACAGAATGCGCCCAAATCAATTCTTCCTTTTAATTGGTTGTTGATCGTTTTATCAAAACTATCCTTAATATTCTTTAAAAACAAACAGGCTTCGTGTAGCACCTCCTTTTCCACCAATCTTTGACGATCCATTCCGTATTTCTGATATCAACAATTTTTATCGTTAGACCTATTTGGATTCAATCTAATTCTAAAATTAATTAAGCCTGGTTATATCATCCATTCTCACCAATAAGGAATAAGTATGAGGCGCGTTGCACTATATTAGATTACTCTCTCCTTGTAGATTGAAAATCATACTCTGTTAACGTACGAATCACATCTTCAGTGGTACTCCGGACACCAGGTCAGACCTATCATCCACCTTAAGCTCCTTAATTAAGTTTGGCATTATTATAAATAACTCTAAATAAAATCTTAAAAATATCCAGACACGATCAACTCCTGCTCACGAAACCACTCATTCTCTTCAAGTTAATGATCTAATAAAATCAACAATCTTCATACATGCCTCGCCGTCTCCATATGGATTGGGTTTGCTGCTCATGGTACTGTATTTTACAGGATCATCAAGTAGAGAGGCTATTCCTGTTGTTATTCTCTCAATATCAGTTCCAACAAGCTCCACTGCACCTATTTCAAGTGCCTCTGGCCTTTCTGTCTTATTTCTAAGAACCAAAACAGGTTTCCCTAAAGCAGGAGCTTCCTCTTGAATTCCTCCGCTGTCGGTAAGGATGAAATGTGATTTATTCAGAAGGTAAACAAACCCCAAATAACCAATTGGGTTTGTTATGAATACATTTTCGAGCTTATGATCATTCTTTAATATATCGTGCACAGTGCTCCTGACATTCGGATTAGGATGAACCGGATAAACAAAATCAATCATAGGGTATCTCTCGGCCGCTAATCTTATTGCAGAACAGATATTCTGGAATCCGGCACCAAAGCTCTCGCGTCTATGCGCTGTAACCAATATCATTTTCCTGCTTCCAGACCATTTTTGCATACTCCTCTTGGGCAGGCCCATACTAACCAAATCAGAGACAACATTCTCTTCAATGACATGGTTGTTTCTTATCCTCGATATGATATATTCTAATGCATCAATTACAGTATTGCCTGTAACAATAATACTGGCTGGATTAATATTTTCCAGCAACAGGTTTTCCGATGCTTTTCTGGTAGGAGCGAAATGATAAGTCGTGAGGCGGCTTGTAATTTGCCTATTCATCTCCTCGGGCCATGGGTTATAAATCTCATTTGTTCTAAGTCCGGCTTCCACATGGCAAACTGGAATCATCTTAAAAAAAGCTGCAAGCGCTGCAGCCGTGGATGTTGATGTATCACCATGTACAAAGATAAAATCAGGTGTAACACACTCCAGAATTTCGCGGAGGCCCTTAATAACTTCTATTGTAATATCAAATAGGTCCTGGTCTGGTTTCATTATATCCAGATCGTAATCAGGTGTTATCTGGAAAAGTTGTAAAATCTGATCAAGCATCTGCCTGTGCTGTGCAGTAACGCACACAATTGATCTAAATTCATTCTGAAAGTTTTGAAAGGATTTAACCAGTGGTGCCATTTTTATAGCCTCTGGTCTTGTGCCAAAAACAAAAAGTATGGTTCTCATTCTAAGTTTAAATATCGAGTGGAAATTACAAATCTTTAGATACTGATTACCCAGATTTATTTAAATATTCCAACAATCATCATATATTCCTTTTGCTAGAAGGCTTGAGTCAAATCGATAGCACTATTATCTGAACAAGTATCTATATGTTTCTATTTGAAGTAATTCTACATACTACTTGACACTTTATTGGTTCTCAGCACAAAGGAAGTGTATATGATGCTTGTTTATTATTCTGGATTGGGTAAGATATTTTGTCAAACTTGTGTGTCGTCATTTCTCTCCATTGATAACCGAAATCTCATAGAAGAGTGAATCAAGCTTTAAAACGAAGTTTTCATTGTATGAAAACTGGCTTTTAAATACAATTCTTCCTTTTTGACCAATTCTTTCAACATTTTGAAGAAAGTATTCAGAAGTCAGAATCTCCCAGGTCTCATCATACTCAAAAGAAACACATACTCCCACTTCATTTTCCAAAATGAACTTCTCCGACATTAGTCCATAATTTGAGATTACTGGGATACCAAGCATCAATGCATCGAATAATTTGTTTGATGCGGCTCGCCTGTTGATTTCCAGATCGGGGTCATACATTGAAAATATTCCACACGAACCATAGATCTGATTGAATAATGATTCTTGATCGATGAATCCGAGATATTTGCAGTTCGGCAGAGAGAAAAGATCACTATAATCCTCATTATCTGGCACCTTGCCTGCAAATATAAAATTCAATTGTGGGTTTGATATCGCGAAACGCTTAATTGAATTCATACCTCTTCCAGATGATAATAATCCAGATGCAACAAATGTTTTACCATCTATCTTTTTAGTGGGCCTGGCTTCTGCCAAGAAATCAGGTGGAGTGTTACGGATAATTAAATAATTGCTATCTCCTTGCCTAACCCTGTTTTCGTCGACATGAATGACCTTAAATGCCGTCCTCTTAACAAGACTATCTATTTTCGATATAAAAAACTTTATTGGACGGCCCCAGTTGTATCTGAGTGCAAAATCATCGTGAATGTCATAGATATAGACAATCCGGCGTCTGAATATTGAGACCAAGAAGATGGGGAGTGCGCTATCAAAATCGATTACGAAGAGAACTGATTCTTCACTTAACTTTTTAAACAAGAAATGGAAAAAGACTTTTGAGACCCATCGGAGATAGTAGCCAAAAAGTTTCGTTGTGCCATACCCACCTCCAACGAGAAGAACTGTCGACTCTTTATCTGAAATTAAGTCGCCCTTAATCCTTTTCCAAAAGTAAAGATGATAATCATATCCATTTTCTGAAAAGTATGAAATGAATTTCCTGCCTCTTACGTGTTGGCGAGTATCATCATTATGTATTATCAGTATCCTTCTCATGAATAGTACTCTAGTAAACCAAGAGACCGTAAATTACTGCTAAGCTGTTTGGAGACATTATCAACCGAATGGTGGTGCTTGGTTTCTCTAATTCCAGATACATATAATCTAACGTTATTATCACCGTTCAGCAACTTGCCTATTTCAGATGTCATTTGATCTAGACTTGAACAGAGTATTCCAATCCCAGGATGCTTCTCAAACAGGTAACTGAAATAATCGTTTGACAATGCTATAATAGGCTTATTGAGGTTTATTGCATCAAATATTGCCCCACTTGCAGTCAGTTTATACATTGTATCAGGATAGAAGAATAAAACATAGTCTAAGGTACTAACCAACTTAAGATACTCATCTCCATCAATAAAGTTACGTTCTCCACTATGAAATGTAACATTCGGGAAATCATCAGTGTTTATCTGTAATCTGGAAATTCCACCAACTACATGAAACGTTATTCTTTCGTTAAGTGCAAATCTCTTAGATAATTCTAGCAGATTCAACGCCCCCTTAGGTTTACTAAACACGCCTAATGAACCAGCCCTGATAACCCTTTTATCATCACAGTCGTTGATTTCAAAAATGGGCTTGTCGCTGAACAAATAAGGATGGTCAATCACAATAACCTGCTCTTCCCTTATAAATCTGTAGTTTAATAAGTTTTGCTTAATACTATCTCCGTTAACAATATAAAAAAAGTACTTTGATGTTGGAAATATCCTAAAACCTATCCTAAGCAACCAGCCAAGAAACCGATAGAATGCATTTAATCTGAAACCCACTGTTTCTGATCTCATAAACTCAAGTTCACCATGCGAGACAATGAAAACTATCCTACGTATAAAGAAATTAACTACTTTATAAGGAATTAGAGAAAATGGATTATTATTATTCAGGATGATTACTCTTCTGCGATCAGAAAAGACTAACAGGAATAGGTTGATAGTTGCACCTATTAGGTAACGCATTATCAGACAAAATCGGCTTTCTCCGCTTGGAACATAGATATTTCGAAACTTCACATTTGGCAATAGTTCTTTTCCACAATTTCTAAGGTGGAATTCAATTGCCTTCTTTTGATCGAGTCCGACGTAATAGTCAATTGACTCAAATACTTTGTCTAAAACAGCGGCTAAGCTAGCATTATACATCTGATGTAGACTGTAGTTAGAAAAACTGTCAACCAGAATTGCCTTCTTCACTAATCAAGTTATTAGATGTAAATTGAATACCTGATGAATTGAGCGACGTTGGAGAATAATAGGCCAACAATATTATTATCCATGTAATTATTGGAATATGCTGTAGAATAAAGAAACTTGTAAGTCATAATTGAGTTAGAAATAGAATAGAACAGACATGTACAACTAGCAACCAAAATTCTGTTGGTCAGTTTCTCAATTGAAGATAAAGTAAACAACATTACCAAACTATAAAAGGGATAGTAAACATAGACTAATCTTACGAAATTATGAGAATTGCCCATGTTAATCAGAAGTACGGATAAAGAAAGAATAACAATAATCAATTCATCATCAACCATCTTATTAATTCTGAACAGAATCAGCAACAAAATTTGTGAAATATAAAAGGCTAATTGTAAATAGAATCTCTTTGAGATTATAAACCCGAATCCACTATTGTAAGCTATTATTCTTTCACTCAGTCCAATCTTTTTAATGATATTTAGTTCAGCTAGCGGTGAAAGCAAATCAAGAATGTTGAAAAATGATAACCCGATACTTACAAGAAAAATTGGAATAATATTCCTGGCAATTAATTTACTATTATAAAAAAAGATTGGTAGAATTATAATCATTGGAATATGAAGTAACAAACCTATAAGACAGAACATAGAAGCACTCTTTTCCCCTTTCAGTTTCTTCGCCAAAGCAAATGCAAAAACAGAGAAGCTTATAGATTGTTTTATAAGTTCAGTGATCCATACAAACGGAATTATAAGAATGCACCCGACAAAAATAATAAATAGCCAATCTCGATCTATTTTGTTAGTATTGGAAATGATCTTATTTACAGCCAATAAAAAGAAAAGATATGTAAAGGTGGTCCAAAATAATCCTACAAACTGAGGATTATCAGTTATATAATTTGCGGATAGATAATTAATCAAATCAAACAATGGATTTTTAAGATTAACCGAGCTTAAAGGCAGATTTACGAAGGAGGAATACAACTCCTGGTATCTATAAATATCTGTAACCTTGACACTAACAGATTCAGCTGTATACGCTATTAAGCCAAAACTAAGAGAAACGAGGAAAAGAAGAAAAGATCTTCCAATGATACTATTCTGAATGCTTTGTCTAGTAGCATAGAATAATATCGGAATAACACTAAGAACAGGAAGCACAAACCAGATTAGAGTTAATACAAATAACGTTAAGGCTGTGGTCGAGGAAATTACACGCCAACTTTTATAATCAGTCATCAAATATTGATCAGACACAGAGATGTAATTCAAGCTGTAATACTAATCGAAATAGGGCATCCACTTTGTTGAATAGTTCAGTAACTTATTTCGAGTCTTAATTCTCTTTGCCGGATTCCCTGCAACAACATCATAAGGATCTACATTTTTAGTAACTACTGAACCTACGCCCACAACAGCCCCGACACCAATCTTCACTCCTGGCATTATTGTAGCCCTACTTCCAATCCATGCCTGATCCCCAATCTCAACAGGTTTCCATATATTCGAGAAGTATGCAGAATTCAGATCGTGAGAAGCAGTAATTATGTGTACGTGAGGTGATATAGATACATTTGAACCAATCGTCAGACTGCACCTGCCATCAAGATAACACGATCTTCCAATAACCGAATTCTCACCTATTGAAATCTTGGTCCCTGTTATGAATGTTCTTAGATGAATAGATGCGTACTTTCCAATCTTAATACCACAAATCCTCCTGTAGTAGAAATGACGAACACAGTAGAATGGAATATAAGCGATGATATTGTTAGTCAGGTATTGAGTCAGAAACTGATAGAAAATTCCAAGAAATGGCCGTAAAGTGGCATAGAATATTATCCGTAGGATGGCCTTTAATAGCTGCTGAGAGTACCAGAGCCAGTACTTTGGATTTTTAGTGTAACACCTCACTATCTTCCAATTGTCTTTCAAGCATCTTAGGTGGTTGGAAGAGACTCCACCGTCATTGAATGTGATTATACTCCTGTCGATGAAACTAAATGTGGCTTTTTCTGAATAAAGATGAAAGATAAGCTTAAAGTCAGCACTAATTCTAAAACTATCATCAACGTCAAATGGATTTTCTAACTGGATTCTCCTCCTTACAAACATCGATCCATGCCTAAATACAGGACCTTTCCATAATTGTTCGATAGAAGAATCTGCAATAACTCTACTTATGCTACCAGTTTTGCTTTCGATATTGGAATGACCATAAACAACATCAGGAGTTCCATTGTGCAACCAGTGAATAACCACGTCACTGATAACTTGTTGATCAACATAGTAGTCTCCTGAATTTAAGTAAGCTAACAAATCTCCGGATGATATCATGGCTCCCTTATTCATAGCATGATAAATCCCATCATCCTCCTCACTTAGAAATAATGTTACCTTGTCAGAATTTCGTTCTATGACTTCCTTCGTTCCGTCATTACTATTTCCATCTATTATGATATACTCGATATTATCGTAATCCTGATTTGAGACACTCTTGATTGTTCTCTCAATAAGGTACTTGTCGTTCCTGACAACAGTAATTACACTTACTTTAGGCTTTGTTTTGGATGCAAGATCTCCACTGTTCATCGGTAAAGTGTTCTTTCTTTGTTTAAAAAGTAAAACTACAAATGTTTGGTACGATTATCAACTATTGAAATCTTCAAATCCCATCCTGATTAAAAAGGATTACCTATTCCAGATGCCTTTTGCTGTATTGTTTAGTATCTTGCTTAGCTGGATTGGAGCCCAGATGCATCTAAAAGTAACAAAGAGCGTCATGGATATTATCACGCCATTTATTCCAATCAACTTTCCAAGTCCAATTGAAACCGGGATATTAAAAACTATCTCAAGGATTGAGGCATACATCTGAAGTTGTACCTTTCCTATTCCATTTATAATGTAAACATAAAGGGACATCCACATATACAGAATAACATAAACTGCAATATAAACTGAAAGGGTTACTGAAACCTTGATACTGTTGCCAATCCAGATTCTATATGAGAACTCTGATATTGCAAGCATCAGTAACACCAGAAAAGTAAAGACAATTGTGAAGTGAACGTATGTTCTAAGGGTCTTTCTCATCCATGTTTGGTCTTTCTTTATAAACGCGTCAGTGAATGCTGACCAAAGTGGCATAATAAGTATTATATAAAGCATGAGAGGAATACTAAAATATTTATAAGCAATATTGAACTCCGTGACAGAGTCGGGACCGAACAATTGAATAAGGATGATATTTGCGGTCTGATAAACAATTGTTGCGCCTATCTGAAGAATAAAGAATTTAAGACCTAGACTCATTAAGCTCTTTGAACACTTCCAATCTACTGATTTATATGTAGGTCGGATATTTCTATACTTTTTGGTAAAGAGAAAGCAGGTTGCTAATCCTAACACAACAACTGGTGTAGCTGACAAGACGATACCTAACGTTATAAGTGAGCCTTCAGACGAGAGTGTTACTATATAGATGATTATAAGAGAAATTATACTACTAGCGACACCAATCAAGTCATTTTGTGCCGTTTTAAGATCAGCAAGAAGGATCATATTAACGAGTCGGAGTGTAAACTGTATCCAGAAAAAAACAAATACAACAATGGTTAAAGTCATTAGTTCTTTCGAGATGTCGCTGGGAGAGTTGTAAATTTTTGCCCAGTCAAACAGCGGAATCAAGATAACTGATATGATTAGCAGGCTTATGGAAACCACCCCTATCATAAAATAACTCGTACTAATATACTTTCTCGATACTTCAATGTTTTTCTGAGCAAGTGATTCTGCAAGTCTATTGCGCAAACCGTTTCCAATGCCAATATCAAAAAAGTACATCCATCCAACTATAGAACTAACTGTCAACCATATTCCATACTTTGTAGGATTAAGGTAATCAATTGTTAAGGGTACTAGAAGGAAATTAGTGACAAGACTTACGCCCTTGAGTACAAATGAAGCTAATGTATTGCCAAGAATTATTGCTGACCTTGGCCCCATCTTTGAATGCAGTCGATCATATATGCCTAAAAATCTGATCATTCTTTGAATTGAATCAATGCTACTCTAGTTGGAATTTATTTCGTACTATTAAAACAAAGGAATCAAGTGTATTATCGGTTGTATCCGGATTGTGAAGATTGTACAGAGTTTTTAATCCGTCTATATCACCTATGGTGCCATACCGTTCACCTGTGGAGGCTTAAAACCTGATGACAAACCTCACTTATGATTAAGGTGTAAAACAAGAGCAAGCTTACTCTGTTAAGGTTGGCTATGGGCATAAGAGCATTCTGGAAGAACTCTGAGTACGACTGTTGATCAACACTATACATCTCCAAGGATCAACCATTTCAGATGTCTGATTATGTCAGACTAACACTAGCAGTAAAAAGCCGCCTGTTAAGTTACTCAGGATTATCGTAGATAAGAAATCCCTCCTCCCATGCGATCGCCCGGTCAGTCACACCAGAAAGTTGAACCGGGTGACTAACAATCAGGTTCTCATTATCACAATTCTGTGTTTAACAAACAGGTCTGATGAGACTCCAATAGTCACACAACCAGGCAGTAAACACTATAATTTCTCCCTGAACCACCTGACGGTGGCCGGCAAACCTTCCTCAATCCCAATCTGGGGCCGGTACCCAAGCAACCGTCCGGCTTTCTCTATTGAGGCCAGTGAATGCCTGATGTCCCCTGCCCTCTCTGGCCCATACAATGGTTCCACCTTGAGGGTCTCCCTGTTAAAAACACCCAAACTCTCCCTTATTATTTCGTACATCCTGTTGATGGATGTGGAGTCACCACATGCAATGTTATAAACCTGGTTTAACGCTTCACTCCCCTCTGCCAGTGCTGCCAGATGGTTGGCACTTACAACATTGTCAACATGAGTAAAATCACGCGATATTGTTCCGTCACCGTTAATAACCGGACGCTCGCCCTTAAGCAACTGCAAAATGAACTTTGGTATCACTGCGGCATAGGCTCCCTCCGGGTCCTGCTTCGGACCGAAGACGTTAAAATAGCGCAGTCCGATTATCTCAATTCCGTAACTATTTCCGAAAATTCCCGCAAAAAGTTCATCAGCATATTTTGTAACCCCATACGGTGACAATGGCTTCCCGATAAACTCTTCAATCTTTGGAAGACCTTCGTGGTCTCCGTATGTTGATGAACTGGCAGCATAAACAAACCTCCTGACTCCTGCATCGACTGATGCCTTCAGCATCCTAACAAAACCACCGACGTTTACGTCTGTCGATGTTACAGGGTCTTTCAGCGAGCGAGGAACCGATCCGAGTGCTGCCTGGTGAAATACGATCTCTGCACCTGTGACAGCTGCAAGGCAATCGTCATAGTTCCTGATATCGCCCTCAATGAATCTGAATCGCGGATGCCCATTAAACTCTCTTATGTTTTCTGCTTTTCCGGTACTGAGATTATCTAGACACACAACATAATTATCTGAATCAAGCAGAGATCCAATCAGGTTAGATCCTATAAAGCCGGCGCCGCCGGTAACCAGCACCTTTCTCCCGGATATTCGGCCTTCCATTAGGGTTGTTTTATATTGTATTACAAACAGGTTGCGAAATTAATTTTATTGCATCAATTATCAAAATGTTTCAAGCCCTTTTTTTTATATCCAATACAGGTAAATAATCCACAGCAGGCTACATTATCATGATCATCAACCAAAAGTAATAAAAAAAAAGCGCTGCAATTACGCCGCGCTTTTTATTTGCAGTACCAGTGTATTCTCAAAGTCTACTTGGCATAACTAACTGCCCTTGTTTCTCTTATAACCGTAATCTTAACCTGGCCCGGATATGTCATCTCATTCTGTATCTTGCGGGCAATGTCTGTTGACAAGGCCTCAGCCTCAACATCTGTTACCTTTTCAGCACCAACAATAACCCTGAGTTCCCGTCCGGCCTGTATTGCATAGGTCTTCATTACACCGGGGTACTGAAGTGCCAGCGACTCCAATTCCTTTAAACGCTTTATGTATGACTCCACAACTTCGCGGCGGGCACCGGGCCTCGCTCCGGAAATGGCGTCACACACCTGCACTATAGGAGAGTAAAGTGAGGTCATCTCAGTTTCATCGTGGTGCGAACCAATGGCATTGCAAATCTCAGGCTTCTCCTTATACTTCTCAGCCAGCTTCATGCCGAAGATTGCGTGCGGCAGTTCAGGCTCATCATCAGGAACCTTGCCAATATCATGAAGCAATCCTGCCCTGCGTGCAATCTTAGGATTCAACCCAAGCTCTGAAGCCATAATAGCAGAAAGATTGGCCACCTCGCGTGAGTGTTGCAGCAGGTTCTGTCCATATGATGATCTGTATTTCATTTTACCAATCAGCCTCACCAGTTCAGGATGCAGACCATGAACACCGAGGTCAATGGAGGTTCTCTTACCTACCTCCATTATCTCCTCTTCAACCTGCTTCCTGGTTTTTTCAACTATCTCCTCAATGCGCGCAGGGTGTATCCTTCCGTCAGTTACAAGTTGGTGCAGGGCCAGCCTGGCAACCTCGCGCCTTACCGGATCGAATCCCGATAAAACGATAGCCTCAGGAGTGTCGTCAACCACAATCTCAATTCCCGTTGCAGCCTCAAGAGCCCTGATGTTTCTTCCCTCACGGCCGATAATCCGACCCTTGATCTCATCTGAATCGATATGGAATACAGTAACCGCATTCTCTATAGCAGTCTCTGTTGCTAACCGCTGAATTGAGTTCATTACTACTCGCTTAGCCTCCCTGTTAGCTGTAAGCCTGGCCTCTTCGATAATCTCATTTACCAGTGATCCGGCTTCGACACGTGCTTCCTCCTTTAGGGATTCAATCAGCTGACTCTTTGCCTCCTCACCCGATAATCCGGATATCTGCTCGAGCTTCTCAACCTGTTGCCTGTGCATTCTGGCCATCTCCTCATTTTTCTTCTCGAGGATATCAAGCTGATTGTTCAGATTGGTTCTAATGGCATCAGACTCATTGTGCTTGCGCTGAAGTTCTTCAAGCTTCTGGTTGATACTCATCTCCTTCTGCCTGATCCGGTTTTCCGACTGGGCCATCCGGTTGTTCTTTTCATTTATCACCTTCTCATGCTCACTTTTGAGCTGAAGGAATTTCTCCTTGGCCTGGAGTATCTTCTCTTTCTTAATTACCTCGGCTTCAGCCTCGGCATCGGCAACAATCTTCTTGCGACGGCTGCTAAGCGCGGTGGCCCAAACCACCCACGACAAACCAAATCCGATCACAAAAGCTGAGCCGCAAAATATCCAGGAAAGGCCTCCTGTAAAAAATCCAACTGTCATATCCTTATCTTTTTAAAAATAAAAGCCCGCATAGTTTCTCCAACTTTTACAAAACCCCATTTTCACATGGTTGGAACAGCCGGTGCTCTTCGAACGTCCACTGTCACGCGTGAGCGCGAACCCGCCGAAGCGGGCTGAGGCCTGTTCTTGGGGAACCGAGCTGGGTTCCAGTTTTGATAGTGTTGAGTTTCAAAAATGAATGAAGAAACAATGCGGGCAAACTCTTTTGCTTATTTTAAAGAACGCTTTGCTCTTTCGAAAGGGCTGACTCAAGCTTATGGTTCAGCTCGTCCAGTATTTTTGGCAGATCGTCGTCACCTGACTTCTCCTCCTCATCGATAAGTTGAATCACAAACTGCAGTGCTGCCATTGCCAGGAAATCCTGGGTGTCTTTGTCGAAATAGCGCTGCTTATACATCAGCACCTTATCGTTTATCAGCTTCGCTGCCTTGCGAATCTTCTCCTCATCGTCCTTCTCGATCTTCAATGGATAATACCTGTCCGCCACATTGACCCTGATGGAAAGCTTATCATCCATTATATATTATCTGTTTAAAAGAGCAATACATCTGTCTATTTCCCGCACCAGTTCATTCAGCTTCCTTTTGGCCTCCCTTGCGTTTTCTCCCTCGCCCAGGAGAGCCCCTGTCAGCTTCACTCGCTCGTAGCTTCTTTTCAACTCTTCAAATTCCGATTCCCTGTGCCGCATCCGGAGACTCAACTCATTCAACTCCTTTTGCAACCCGTCGTACCCGGACTTAAGGCTGTTATACTCATCCAACAATTTTGAGATATTCTTGTTCAATAAAACAACGCCTTCAAGAACCTTCTCCGACATAACAGGAATCTTTAACGCAAAATTAGCGTTTTCTTCCATGATTGCCAAAAAACAGATTAAAATAGTTGCAGGTTCCCGCCATTCAGATAGTTTTGCAGCTTTATCGGAACAAGCAAATTTTCACCTCAGGATGCTCACACGTGCACTACTATTAACCTCTGTTCTCCTTTTTACCAGTATGTCAGGCGATAACCCCGACCGCGACCTGTTTATCTCACCTGTAAAGATACCTCTGCTGCTCTCGGCAAATTTCGCCGAAATACGGTCAGACCACTTTCACTCTGGTATTGATATCAGAACCCAGGGGGTTATCGGTCATGAGATACTGGCGGCTGCATCAGGGCATGTCTATCGCATATCTGTATCGCCCGGAGGGTTCGGCAAAGCTCTCTATATGCGGCATCCATCAGGCTACTCAACTGTTTATGCTCATCTTGACAGGTTCATACCTGAGCTTGAGGAGTACGTCATCGAACAACAATATGAACGACAAAGTTTTACCGTAAACCTATTTCCCCCGGCCGGCCGATTCTCCTACAGGCAGGGCCAGCTGATTGCCTATTCTGGGAACACAGGGAGCTCCAGCGGTCCGCATCTCCATTATGAGATCAGAAGGGCTGACAATGAAATGCCTCTCGACCCGCTGACCTTTGAGTTCGGTGTAAAGGATAATATAAAGCCTATAATTGAGAACCTGGCTGTATACCCGGCCGACGCAACAACAGCCATCAACGGAAGCAACCAGGAACTTTTCCTTCAAGCACTTGGAAGCCACGGTAATTATTATATAAGGAGTGACCGGCCAATTACAATCAGCGGTCCGGCCGGATTTGGCATCAGAACCTATGACCTTCTGAACGATAGCTGGAACCGCTGCGGTGTATATTCAATTGAACTTCGAATTGATGATGAGACATATTACCACTTTGCGATGGACAGATTCTCATTTGACGAAACGAGATACATCAACAGCCATATCGACTATCGGAGAAAGATAAGGGATAACCTTACTGTGCAGAAAACATTTGTTGCACCAAATGACAAACTTAGCGCATACAAGGTCTTAAAGAACCGCGGAGTGTTTGACTTCAGTAGCGACACAACCCATACGGTTCAGATTATAGTAACCGACTCGCACAGAAACTCATCGGTTATGACCTTCAGGGTGCGGTCAGAGAGCAGTGGCAGGCTGCCGGTAAGATCAGCAGAACCAAACGGCCGATTGCTTCAGTATGATAAGCAGTACCGTATGTCTGACGGTGACATCACCGTTTCAATACCCGAAAACTCATTCTACGATAACGTCATATTCGCCTACAGCCGCGCTCCTCAACCTGCGAATCTTTACTCTGATGTTTTCAGTATTATGGACAGGTTCACACCAACACACAAGGCTTACAGGCTATCAATCAAACCTAAGTTGATCCCTCAGGGCTTAAAGAGTAAGATGGCTATCGTCTCTCTGGGAAACAACGGTAACACCTCCTACATCGGCGGTGACTGGTCAGGTGATTTCCTTTCAGCAGACCTAAGGAGCTTCGGAAGGTTCTCCGTCGGCATAGATACCGTTCCACCGACAATCAGAACAAACGGATTCAGCAGCGGTGCCGATATCACCGGAAGAAGAGAACTACGCTTCAATATCAGCGATGACTTTTCCGGAATCAGAAGCTATGAAGGCTTTATTGATGGTAAATGGGCGTTGTTCGAATACGATCCGAAAAACACACTTATAGTGCATCGCTTTGACCCCAGACGAACAACCAGGGGAACAAATCACACCTTGCTGCTCCGTGTAACCGATAACAGGAATAACACAACTGAATTCAAGGCTGATTTCAGGTGGTAGTTAAAACAGCTTTGCCGGATAAATGCCCGCTTCAACCATCCTGTTGATACTGGCAACGACGAATGGCTTGTCCTCACGGTATGTTACACCAAACCACTTGCCTCCGGTTTCAAGTACCTTGATGGTTATCTCACCACTCTTTACGTACTTATCGACCGATGTAGGTATATCGAGCTCTGCCGTCGGGTCTTCAATACGGGTCTTCAGGAAGAGGGTGAACTCCTTATCCAGCAGATCGTATATCGAAGGCTTAAACCCCCACAGGTTCATTGAGACAATCTCCCTGCCGCTGAATGTCAGATCCTTACCATCTGGCCCGGGCGCAAATATCCCCTTATCTGTTTTTGATATCTTGCGGGTTTCAACAATTCCCTCAAGCAATCCGGTTTTTCCGACCTGGCACACACCTCTGTTTACATGACCATGATCTGACAGTGTGTTTCCCATAGGATATCCTACCAATGAATAATTGTTGTCGTCCTTGTCGTTTACCAGGAATTCCCTGAGAATCTTGAAAGACTCCACACCATAATAATCATCGGCATTTATTACACCAAAGGGTTCTTTTATCTTTTCCCGGGTTACCATTATGGCATGACTGGTACCCCAAGGCTTTGTCCTTCCCTCAGGCAAACTGTATCCCTTAGGCAGATTGTCAAGCTCCTGGAATACATACTCAATCTTGATATGATTTTTCAGTCTCTCAATAAATGCCTCCCGGAAGGGTTCTTCAATGTCGCGCCTTATGACAAAGACAATCTTGCCGAAACCTGCCCTTATGGCGTCATAAATTGAGTAGTCTATAATTGTTTCGCCCGAGGGCCCGACCTGGTCAAGCTGCTTGAGACCGCCATATCGACTTCCCATTCCTGCTGCCAGTACCATTAATGTTGGTTTCATATCTGTTGTGGTTTGTTTTGTTACAATATTAGGAAAAAAAACGATCTTTAAAGAAATTTGAAGGTTAAGGATTGCGAATTGTGTCGACCAATCTGAAATCGTAAATCGCTAATCGTTAATCAGTAATCAGTAATCATTAATCGTAAATCGTAAATCGTAAATCGTATATGATAATAGAGATTTGTGTTGACTCAGTCGAGTCAGCCATCAATGCGGAAGCAGGTGGTGCTGACCGTCTGGAACTGTGCGCCGCCCTGGAACTGGGAGGAATAACACCAGGGCCAGGCACAATAGAATCGGTAATAGCCAATGTAACCATTCCAGTAAATGTTATGATAAGGCCGCGGGGAGGAGACTTCCTCTATTCCGATGCCGAGTTTGAGGTGATGCGCCGTGACATTGACTTTGCCCGTGAAGCCGGAGCTGCAGGCATTGTGCTCGGAATTTTGATGCCTGACGGCAGCATTGATTTCGACCGCACGGCATATCTTACAGAATATGCCTTGCCGATGCCGGTCACATTCCACAGAGCCTTTGACATGACGGATGATCCATGGCAGGCACTGGAGGACATTATCTCTGCCGGGGTTGCCAGATTACTCACCTCAGGCCAGTGCAACAAAGCAGCCGATGGAGCCTCCCTGATTAGTGAGCTGGTAAAGCTTGCCGGTGACCGGATCACAATAATGCCCGGATCGGGGCTGAATGAAGAAACCATCAGAGAGGTGGCCCGTATTACGGGTGCGTCAGAGTACCATCTTACAGGAAGATCAACTGAAAGTAGCGGAATGGCCTTCCGCAAAACGGAGATAGCAATATCTCACCCGGCTCTTTCAGGTGAGGAATACCAGATTAAAATTGCTGATGCCGTAAGGATTGCAAAGATTAAAAAGATACTTTTGGAAAATATTTAGTCCCCAACAAAACAACCCCAAAAAATGAAAAGAGTTGCCAGATATCTAGTCGCCGTAACGGCAGTTATTCTTATCACTGCCAACATGGCGGAAGCCTGTACAAACCTCCTCGTAACAAAAGGGGCATCGAAGGATGGATCAACCATGGTAACATATTCAGCTGACTCGCATGTATTGTACGGAGAGCTCTACTTCTGGGCTGCCCGCAAATGGCCGGCGGGGTCAATGCTGGATGTTTACGAATGGGACACCGGAAAATTCCTGGGCAGAATACCCCAGGCAGCACAAACCTATTCTGTGGTTGGCAATATGAACGAACACCAGCTGGCGATTGGAGAGACCACATTCGGCGGAAGAAGCGAGCTTGGAAACAGTCAGGGTATTATAGACTACGGTAGCCTGATCTACATTACCCTGCAAAGAGCAAAGACTGCCCGCGAAGCTATCTACACAATCGTGAAGCTAACCGATGAATTCGGTTATTACAGTTCAGGAGAGTCATTCTCGATAGCCGACAAGGATGAGGTATGGATCATGGAACTTCTGGGAAAGGGAGAAGGAAAGAAGGGCATCGTATGGGTAGCACGTCGGATTCCTGACGGCTATATCTCAGGCCACGCTAACCAGGCAAGGATTACCACATGGCCACTGGCTGACGGAAGAACTTCAATTACCTCAAACGAAATCGAAAAGATATTCAATCCGGAAGTTGAAAACGCTTACGCGGCCGATGTGATTCAGGTAGCCCGTGAAATGGGCTGGTATAACGGCGCCGACCACGATTTCAGCTTCAGTGACACATACGCTCCCGTTGACTTCGGTGCCGCCAGGTTCTGCGAGGCAAGAGTATGGTCTGCTTTCAACAAGGTTAACAGCCAGATGGGTAAGTATCTCAACTACGCAATGGGACATGACCTGTCGGAGAGGATGCCGCTCTGGATCAAGCCCGATGAAAAACTCAGCGTAAGGGATGTAATGAACCTTATGCGCGACTACTACCAGAACACGCCTATGGATATGACCAAAGATATTGGTGCCGGGCCCTATGGAAGCACAGTTCGCTGGAGACCAATGCAATACAAGATTGATGGAGAGGACTATATTCACGAGAGAGCAATCTCAACCCAGCAGACAGGCTTCTCATTCGTCTCACAAAGCCGTAACTGGCTTCCCGATCCAATCGGGGGAATACTGTGGTTTGGAGTGGATGACACTTACTATACAGTTTATACTCCCATGTACTGCGGGATAACAGAGATACCAAAATCATTCGCTGCAGGAAACGGCGATATAATGACATTCAGTGAAACTGCTGCCTTCTGGGTATTCAACCAGGTTACTGATTTTGCATACTCAAGAACGAGGCTCGTTTTGGAGGATCTGCAGGCTAAGCAGGACCAGCTGGAACTCGGATATATTGCAGCAGTATCAGAGATTGATAAAAAGGCAGTCGAACTCTACAATAGGAAACCTAAGAATGCCATTAAATACCTTACCGGGTACTCAGTCGATGCCGGAAACAATACCGTCAACGAATGGAAAGGACTATACAGATACCTGTTCACCAAATATCTCGATGGCAATATCAAGACACCTGTCCCGGTACCAGAAAACCACAAGTATGTTAATCCCAAGGTTGTACAGCCAGGATACGGGGAAGAATGGAACCGCAGGATCGTAAAAGACACAGGAGACAAGCTGAAAGTCAGAAAGTAAATCAGGCAATTAAATAGTTTATCATTTTTTCAGCCTGTCTGCGAATTATATAAAATATATTAGTAAATTTGCGACCGATTTCAGGAAAAGAGATTTGTTACAATAATATTGAGTGAGATGAACTTAATGAGTGTTATAGAGAAGGAATTTGCTGTTGAGGCGCAGTTTCCAAAGTTCAGGGCCGGTGATACTGTCACGGTGCATTACAAGATAAAGGAAGGGAACAAGGAGCGTATTCAGCAATACCGCGGAGTGGTAATTCAGAGATCAGGAAGCAAGCACACAGAAACATTTACCGTGCGCAAGATGTCGGGTAACGTCGGTGTTGAAAGGATCTTCCCGATCGCATCACCATTTGTTGACAAGATAGAGGTTAACAAGTACGGCAAGGTGCGCAGGGCAAGAATATTCTACCTGAGAAAACTTACCGGTAAGAAAGCCAGGATTAAGGAGAGGATCTTCTAAGAAAAGATTTCAGGAAAGCATAAAAAGGCTGCCCCGGTTACCGAGGCGGCCTTTTTC
>CAYUOS010000011.1:0-24763 GCA_964446435.1 uncultured Rikenellaceae bacterium
ATCTTTATTTCAATGCCCGCTTGTGCTTTGGCGATTTCACCGAGGAACAGTTAAGGGATGTTGTCGACAGGGTGCTTAACGACCTTGAGCTTACCGATATAAGCGATCTGCAGGTTGGTGATGTGCTGAACAAGAAAGTGAGCGGGGGCCAGAGAAAGAGACTCAATATCGGACTCGAGCTGATGAGAGAGCCGGCTGTCCTTTTTGTCGATGAACCAACTTCGGGTCTCTCATCGCATGATTCTGAGAGGGTAATGCTTCTTCTCAAGAATATGGCCCTGAAAGGCCGCCTCGTCTTTGCGATAATACACCAGCCCTCATCAGACATAATCAAGTTGTTTGACCGTCTGTGGCTCCTCGATAAGGGGGGGTATATGATATATGATGGCGACCCTGTTGACTCACTGGTCTATTTCAAGAGTGAAGTAGCACAGGCAAATGCAGGTGAGAGCGAATGCCCCAATTGCGGAAATGTTGAGGCTGAAAGTATCCTTCAGATAGTTGAGGCCAAGGTAATAGATAATGAGGGGTTTCCCGGCAAGGAGAGGCAAATCCAGCCCGAGGAGTGGTATTCAAAGTACCTTGCCAAGATGCAGGTAATTCCACCTCCCGACCCTGCCAGAATTCCACTTCCGCCAAGTAATTTCAAGATACCCGGAAGGGTGAAGCAGGTACGAACCTTCGTGAAGCGCAATTTTACCCGCAAGATGGCTGATAGCCAGTATATGACAATCAATCTTCTTGAAGCACCGCTGCTTGCCTTTATCCTGGGTTATTTTTCGAAGTATATGTCGGCCGGAGGATATACCTTCTCCGGCAACAGGAACTTCCTTGTATTTCTTTTTATGTCGGTAATTGTAGCTGTCTTCATCGGCCTGACTGTCAGTGCCGAGGAGATATTCAGGGACAGAAAGGTTCTGGAAAGGGAACGTTTCCTTAATATCAGCAGGCTGGCATATCTGGTTTCAAAGGTTAACTTCCTTTTCATTCTATCAGCCATCCAGACCCTTTCATATGTTATTGTTGCCCACCTGATACTTGAGGTCAACGGGATGCTGCTGAGGCATTGGTTAATACTCTTCTCAGCTGCGTGCTATGGCAACCTGATGGGATTGAACATCTCTGCCGGCATGAGGTCGGCAATCAGCATCTATATCTTGATACCCCTCCTTTTGGTGCCTCAGTTGCTGTTCGGAGGAGCTATGATAAGGTTCGATGATCTTCATAAGAGTATAAGCAGTAAGGTTTACGTACCGGTTATCGGTGACGTAATGGGTACAAGATGGGCATATGAGGCACTGATGGTTGAACAGTTCAAGAGCAACCGTTACCAGAAGCCTCTTTTTAACACAGAGATGGCTATAAGCCAGAATGATTGGAAGGCATCTTTCCTTATGCCTGCATTAAGGACAAAGATAGAAGAGTGTCTGGTTGCAGGAGACCGCGAAGAATACCGGGTACAGGCAGAAAGGAACTTCAGGCAGCTGAATTATCATTTTAATCAACTTGCTGAACAGACAGGAATCATGCCGGGAGACTGGATAACCAGGCTAAACAGGAATGACTTTGACGAAAACGCTGCTGCCCTTTCGTTAAGGCATGCTGACAGCCTGCGACGATGGTTCCGTGCCGAATCGACGAAGTATATGATAGAAAGGGACGCAGCCGTCAGATCACTGATGGAAACGGTCGGCAGGGATGAACTGGTGAAGATCAGGGATAAACACCATAACGAAAACATTGCCGATTTCGTTCTGAATCGCAACTTCGTTGAGAAGATCTATGAAACGAATGACAGGATTATCCAGAAAGCCGACCCCGTCTATATGGAACCTGATTCAAACTGGGGTCGTGCTCATTTCTATGCCCCATACAAGAAGCTTGGAACTGTGAGGATAAATACATTGTGGTTCAATGCTATGGCAATGTGGTTCATGACAGTGATTCTATTCATTACCCTATATTATAACCTTTTAAGGAGGCTTATCGACCTTACGGAGTCATTCCGGATACCGGTTTTCAGGAAATTTGCCTCTCATCTCAGAGCCTGAGCCTGAAGCAATGAGACCCCAACTTTAATATTCGTCCCGATTATGATAATGGTAAAACCAAAGAAACGCCTGGGACAACATTTTCTGAAGGACAGGAATGTGGCTGCCCGTATAGCAGGGACACTGACCGGAGAAGGTTACACCAACGTTATAGAGGTAGGCCCAGGTATGGGAATCTTGACAGAATTCCTTCTTGAAAGAGGTTTTTCCCGGTTCGTTGCAGCCGAAATTGACAGGGAATCGACAGAATTTCTGCGACAAAGATTCGGAGAAAGGCTTGAACTGGTAGAGGGCGATTTTCTTAAACTCTCACTCGATGATCTTTTTGCTGACAGGTTTGCCATAACAGGAAATTTTCCGTACAACATATCCAGCCAGATCTTTTTCAAGGCCCTTGAAAACCGCCACAAAGTGGCTGAAGTAACCGGAATGATTCAGAAAGAGGTTGCCGACAGGATACACTCCGGCCCGGGATCGAAGCAGTATGGAATATTGAGCGTGCTTCTGCAGGCATGGTTCAAGACGGAAATTCTGTTCAATGTTCCGCCACATCTTTTTGTTCCGCCACCGAAAGTCAATTCAACGGTAATAAGGCTGATAAGAAACAATGTTGCTTCTCTTGATTGTGATGAGAAACTGTTTTTCGGTGTGGTAAAGCAGTCCTTTAACCAGCGGAGAAAAACCCTCAGAAACTCTCTCGGAGCCGGATATCCCCTGGCAGGTATCGACAGCAGGATTCTTATGCTACGGGCCGAGCAGCTTGAGGTAAGCTCATTCGTGGAAATAACCAGGATAATTAAAAAAAATCTCGATTATGACGTTAGGGAGAGAAATAGGCAGGGATTTTCTGACTGAATTGCGTGCAGCAATAGCATCGGGCGATGAAAAGAAGGCCGGGCTTATGATGGAAGGGCTCCATGCAGCCGACATAGCAGAAATCTATGATGAGATATCAACCGAAGAGGCCCGTTTCCTTTACCTTCTGCTCGATTCCGAAAAGGCAGCTGATACTATTGCCGAGCTTGACGAAGACGACAGGGAGGAGTTTCTGAAGCATATCCCGAGTGAGGTAATTGCACAGCGGTTCATAAATGAAATGGATACCGATGATGCTGCAGATGTTATTGCCGACCTTTCAGAGAAGAAGCAGCAGGAGGTCCTAAGGCATATCGAAGACATTGACCATTCAGGAGATATCGTCGACCTTCTCTCTTACGATGAAGATACTGCCGGTGGTTTGATGGCTAAGGAACTGGTAGTGGTTAACCATAACTGGACGGTGCTTACATGCCTTAAGGAACTTGGGCGGCAGGCCGATGACGTGGACGAGGTTTACTATCTCTATGTTATTGATGATGACCGCATTCTGAAGGGGCTGGTCTCTTTGAAGGATCTTGCTATAAGCAAAAACTCGACCATAATCAGCAAGATCATGGAGACAGATATCCACTCTGTAACGGTAAATGATGATGCCGGCGATGTCGCTCAGATAATGCAGAAATATGACCTGGTTGCCATACCCGTGGTTGATGCGATCGGAAGACTGGTGGGTCGCATAACCATCGATGATGTGGTTGACGTGATTCGCGAAGAGGCTGAGCGTGATTACCAGCTGGCCTCAGGTCTTACTGAAGATGTGGAGCATTCTGACAATATCTACCGCAATGCCAGGGCAAGATTGCCGTGGCTCGTTATCGGACTGACAGGAGGTGTCTTCGGAGCGCTGATTCTCGGACGTTTCGAAAATAACCTCAGGATCTACCCCGAGATGGCATTCTTTATTCCCCTTATTGCTGCCATGGGAGGAAATGTGGGCATACAGTCATCTGCTATCGTGGTTCAGGGCCTTGCCAGCAACACTTTACGCCTCGACCGTTTTATGTCAAAGCTGAGCAAGGACTTTGCGGTAGCAATAATCAATGCACTAATACTGTCAGGTCTGATCTTCCTCTACAATTTCGTGATAAGCGACTCGTTTGCATTAACAATCACTGTAAGCACTGCCCTAATGGCAGTGATATTGTTTGCATCGATGTTTGGTACTGTGGTTCCCATATTGCTTAACAAGGTTGGCATTGATCCTGCCCTTGCAACAGGCCCTTTTATAACCACCTCAAATGATATAATGGGAATGCTGATCTATATGCTCGTGGGGCGCATGCTTTACGGCGTATTTGCCTGACTATTTCGAAGCTTTTTATTCGTTGATTTCAAATAAAAATATCTATTTTTATCCGTCTCTTGGATATGGGGAATCTTTTACCGTAATTAACAGATAATGAACGATAAAAAAATAAAGAGTGCACTAATCTCAGTTTATCGTAAGGATGGCCTTGAACCTGTTGTGAGAAAGCTGGCAGAGCTCGACGTCAGGATCTACTCTACAGGAGGAACATTCGATTTCATCATCGGACTTGGGGTAGAGGCTGAGGCCGTTGAGACTCTTACTTCATATCCCTCAATACTTGGAGGAAGGGTAAAGACTCTTCACCCCCGCATCTTCGGAGGGATTCTCGGCAGAAGGGGTAATCATTCCGATATGGAACAGATGAGCCAGTACCAGATACCCGAGATAGACCTGGTAATTGTCGACCTCTATCCCTTTTCAGAGACTGTTAAATCAGGAGCAAACGAACATGAAATAATAGAGAAAATAGACATTGGCGGAATATCACTTATAAGGGCTGCAGCCAAGAATTTCAACGATGTACTGGTGGTTGCGGGTTCACACATGTACCCTCACCTTCTTCAGGTACTTCAGGGCCGGAATGGTTTCTCTGCAATCAGTGAAAGAAGGCTCTTCGCGGCAGATGCCTTCAAGGTGACTTCAGGTTATGATTCCGACATTTTCAACTATTTTAACAGCCCTGAGCAGATTAATGCCCTGCGCATCAGCGAAGACTCGGCATTGACTCTGAGATATGGAGAGAATCCACATCAGAAGGCTTCATTCTATGGCAACCTGGATGAACTGTTCCGGCAGTTGCACGGCCGTGAGATTTCGTACAACAACCTTCTTGATATTGATGCAGCACTCTCATTTATACGACTTTTTGAGGAGCCCTCGGCAGCAATAATAAAGCATAACAACGCATGCGGCCTGGCATCAGGTTCAGGCATCACTGAAGCATGGGCAAAAGCATTGGCCGCCGATCCACTCTCAGCCTTCGGAGGTATCATTGCCATAAACAGGGAACTTGACACTCTGACTGCAGCTGAGATAAACAAAATCTTCTTTGAGGTAATAATTGCTCCCGGATATGCTCCGGAAACCCTCGAGCTTCTCAAACAGAAAAAAAACAGGATTATTCTCGAGTTAAAGAAGTACCCCGGTTCTACTGCCTCATGCCGCTCTGCACTGAACGGATTCCTATTGCAGGAGGCAGACAGGTATGTGACTGACCCCCCTGGCCAGAAAGTTGTTACAGACAGGGAACCATCAGAGGATGAGGCAGCAGATCTCGATTTCGCCAACAGAATAGTAATGAATACAAAGTCGAATGCAATTGTACTGGTGAGGCACAGACAACTGATTGGCTCAGGCACAGGACAGACATCCAGGGTTGACGCAGTGAGGCAGGCAATCGAGAAGGCACGCTCATTTGGTTTTGAGACTGCAGGTGCTGTTATGGCCTCTGATGCCTTTTTCCCCTTCCCTGACAGTATCAATCTTGCTGCTGAAGCAGGAATCAGTGCAGTGATAGAACCCGGTGGTTCTGTCAGAGATCAGGAGTCGATAGATGTGTGCAATGGCCATGGCATGGCAATGATATTTACAGGAATAAGACATTTCAAGCATTAGGATAACGAAAAACTGATTGATATAGATGGGACTTTTTTCATTTTTGACACAGGAGATAGCCATAGACCTTGGTACGGCAAATACGATAATCATCTACAATGATAAGGTGGTTGTAGATGAACCTTCAATAGTGGCGATTGACAGGCATTCCAACAAACTTATTGCAATAGGTGAGGAAGCAAGGCAGATGCATGGCAAAACACATGAGAATATACGTACAGTCAGGCCTCTTCGTGATGGAGTTATTGCCGACTTCAATGCGGCCGAGCAGATGATAAGGGGTATGATAAAGATGATTAACAAGGGGCCTCGTCTCTTCTCTCCGTCACTGAAGATGGTCGTTTCAATTCCGTCGGGAAGTACTGAAGTGGAAATAAGGGCTGTGCGCGATTCATCTGAGCATGCAGGCGGAAGAGACGTCTATATGATCTATGAGCCGATGGCTGCTGCCATTGGAATTGGTCTCGATGTTGAAGCCCCTGAAGGATGCATGGTTGTTGATATCGGTGGCGGAACTACCGAGATAGCCGTAATTGCTCTCGGAGGTATCGTGTGCAACAAATCGATACGAATTGCTGGAGATGGATTTACTGCCGATATCCAGGCATATATGAGACACCAGCATAATGTTAAGATAGGTGACAGGACAGCTGAAGACATCAAGATCGCAGTAGGCGCAGCCCTGCCCGATCTTGAGAATCCTCCTTCAGATTTTGTTGTAAGAGGTCCGAATATAATGACATCACTCCCCATAGAGATACCTGTTTCATACCAGGAGATTGCCCACTGCCTTGACAAATCCCTTTCAAAGATTGAGACGGCAATACTTGGGGTGCTCGAACAAACCCCTCCTGAACTTTATGCTGATATTGTATCCAGAGGCATCTATCTGGCCGGGGGCGGAGCGCTCCTGAAGGGGCTGGACAAGAGACTTACCGACAAGATAAATATACCATTCAGGGTTGCTGAAGATCCATTGCACTCCGTTGCCAGGGGTACCGGTGTTGCACTTAAAAACGTTGACAAGTTTCAGTTCCTGATGAGGTAATATACCTGGATGCTGAATGAGGAACCTTCTTAATTTTCTCTCACGGTACAGCAATGTTTTTATTTTCCTGATACTGGAAGCAATATCGGTATGGCTTTTGGTAAACGCTGAAGGGTACCAGTCATCAAGGTTTCTCGGCGCAATCAGGAGTACAACCCATTATCTTGATGCAAGAATAGGCGGTATAGCAGATTATGTAGGACTCAGGGAAGCCAACAGAAGACTTGCCGAGGAGAACCTTTTCCTTATGCAAACCCTCGAAGCATTGAAACGAGACTCGTTTCCTGATCTGATGGCTGACCTGGCCGGCGAACATGAAGGGGAGTTCAGGTATATTTCGGCCAGGATAATCAACAATTCGGTAAACAAGCGACGTAATTTTATCTCGATAAATAAGGGAAGAATTGATGGCATAGAACCTGAAATGGCGGTGACAGGGCCCGATGGGGTTGTAGGAATTGTCGTATCAGTCTCTGACAACTTCAGCTATGTGATGTCGGTATTGAATATCGATTTCAGAATGAGTGTCAGGCTAAAGAGTAGCGGGTATTTCGGCTCACTACGGTGGGATGGCATTTCAGTTAACAGGGCGCAGCTGACAGAGATTCCTTTTCATGTCAGCGTGGCAATCGGAGACACAATCGAGTCAAGTGGGTTCTCAGCCATATTCCCTCCCGGAATACCAGTCGGTACAGTTTCTGAGATAGACAATCGCGGCGGTGATTTCTACAGAATTGCACTAAACCTGTTCACTGAGTTCAGAAAACTGAACTATGTCTACGTTGTAAAGAGTCTCAGGCTCGATGAGCTTAAACTGATTGAGGAGGAGGGAGCCGGTAAATGAACAACAGTCTGGTAAGATATCTCCTGTTTGTGATACTGATAATGCTGATGCAGGTATTGATCCTGAACAACATACAGCTTAGCGGGTTTGTAAATCCATATGTCTACATAATGATCATCATGGTACTCCCGCTCGATTTTCCGCAATGGCTTCTGCTTATAATCGCCTTTATTACCGGCTTCACAATAGATGTCTCATCGGGCACCCTGGGAATTCATTCTGCTGCTACCGTGCTGGCTGGCTTCTCAAGGCCACGGATTCTTATGTACATGTCGCCCCGCGACGGATATGAGCAGGGAGCAGCACCTTCGATGCATTTCTATGGCATCAGATGGTTTGCGCTCTATTCATTCTGGATCATCCTGATTCATCATTTTGCCCTCTTCTATCTTGAGGTATTCCGTTTTACCGATTTCTTCAGAACCCTGCTGAGGGTTGCAATAAGCACAGGGTTTTCATTTATTTTTGTCATGCTGACAGAATACTACCGGAAATTGCGCTAATTTTCCGACATCTATGAAGGATCCGTTTATATATCGGAAGTATATACTTATTGTAATGGCAGTAGTGGCATCTGCTTTTCTGCTGGTGCGGCTATTCTACGTACAGGTTATTGACGATTCATATCGTGTCTCTGCAGAGAGCAACGTTCTGAGGTATGTTACCCAGTATCCGGCCCGGGGACTGGTATATGACCGTAACGGGAAGCTGGTGGTGTTCAACCAGGCTGCATATGATATAATGGTTATCCCGGGTCAGACCTCGGAAATGGATACTGCCTCTTTTTGTGAAATCACCGGAATAGGCCTTGAATTGTTCAGGGAGAGGCTCAGTGCTGCCCGCAGATATTCCAGAATGGTTCCCTCTGTCTTCCTTAAACAGATATCGGCTGAAACATATGCGCTGTTACAGGAGAAAATGTACCGGTATCCGGGCTTCTATGTGCAGACGCGCACACTGAGAAGCTACGCCAGACCGGTGGCTGCCCATATTGTGGGTTATGTCGGTGAGGTTGACGATAATATTGTAAGGACTGACCCCTACTATAGGTCGGGTGACTATATTGGCATAACCGGTATTGAAAAGTCATATGAAGAACAGCTGAGGGGTAAAAAGGGAGTGAATATTTTCCTTGTTGATGTTCATGGCAGAATAAAGGGATCGTATCGCGATGGGGAATATGACACTGTGCCCGTGCATGGCAACGATGTGGTTACAACCATTGATCTGGACCTGCAGGAGTACGGCGAGCGTCTGCTGAAGAACAAGATTGGAAGCATAGTGGCCCTCGAGCCATCAACAGGAGAGGTTTTGGCTCTTGTATCCTCACCTGGTTATGACCCATCGTTGCTGGTAGGCAGAGCAAGAACCGACAATTTCCGCAGACTCGATAGTGACACCCTCAAGCCCCTTTTCAACCGTGCTCTTATGGCCTCATATCCCCCCGGTTCCACCTTTAAACCGGTTGTAGGTCTTATTGCCCTTCAGGAGAAGGTAATAAGCCCCTCAACCGAATTCGGTTGCAGTCCGGGCTACCTCTTCGTCGGTTGTCATTCACATCCGGTACCCCTAAGCCTTGCAGAAGCGATTATGCACTCGTGCAACTCCTATTTCTGCCAGGCATTCAGACGAACGATGGAGAATCCTGGCTATGGCGCGGTTAGTGAAGCTTATACACGCTGGCGGAAATACCTTACCGATATGGGTTTGGGGAACAGGCTTAACAGTGATTTTACCAATGAATTGCCAGGTTTCATTCCTCAACCCACATATTACGACAGGTATTACGGTGCGGGCAGGTGGAGGGCCCTTACCATAATCTCGCTGGGTATAGGACAAGGCGAAATAGGTGCAACACCCCTTCAGATGGCAAATATGACAGCAGCGATAGCCAACAGGGGTTATTATTATACTCCTCACATTGTAAGGTCAGCAGATCAATCGGGAGAAACCATGGCCCCCTTCCGTGAAAAGCATCATACGGGAATCGACTCTCTTAATTTCATACCGGTGATTGAGGGCCTTGACCTTGTAGTCAGCGGAGGACCTGGGGCAACGGCAAGACATATAGGAATTCCGGGCATCACCATATGCGGAAAGACCGGCACAGCACAGAATCCACACGGAAGGGACCATTCCGTATTTATTGCATTTGCACCAAAGGATGACCCGCAGATCGCAATAGCCGTATATGTCGAAAACGCAGGTTATGGTTCAACAATGGCGGCTCCGATAGCAAGCCTGATGATTGAAAAGTATATCAACGGTAAGATATCAAACAGATGGAGAGAAGAGAATATTCTTGGTATAAACCTGATTGGAGATGAGACGAACCGTTAATGTACTTTTTCAGGTCGACTGGGTCACAATCGTTATCTTTATGTTGCTGGTTTTACTGGGATGGCTGAATATCTATGCCGCGGTCTATGACGAAGAACATACCAGTATAATGGATTTAAGCCAGCGATATGGCAAGCAGTTCATCTGGATTATCGCCGCTATGTTCCTTGCCCTCTTCGTTCTTCTTATTGATAATCGTTTCTATTACTTCTTTGCCTGGTTCATATACGGCGCAGTAATCCTGATGCTCATGCTCGTGCTGGTAATAGGTAAAGAGGTGAACGGTGCCAGGGCATGGTTTGAGTTTGGTGGGGTAAGTCTTCAACCTGCTGAGTTTGCGAAGTTCGCCACTGTACTGGCGGTTGCAAGATATATCGCCCCACAGTCTGTGGTGCTTACCAGGGCTAAATACCTGATGGCAGCAGTGTCAATATTCATCGCTCCGGTAATTCTGATTATCCTTCAGCCGGATACCGGGTCAGCTCTGGTCTTCTTTGCACTGTTCTTCGTACTTTTCCGTGAGGGTATGAGCCCTTATGTCTTTGTAACAGGGTTGCTGATGATTTTTCTTTTTCTGCTGACCCTCGTGGTTGAGGACCTTTATATAATTATCGCACTTATTGTCGTGGCTTTCTTACTCTCATGGATCGCCACCCGAAAATTTCTGACAAGTATCTCGGGCTTGATCATAATAGGTGCTTTAACAGCAATATTCTGGACGGTTGACCATTTTTTTCTGAACCGCATTGGGCTTGAGTTGATAATAGTCGCAAGCCTTATTATTGCCGCTGCTGCATTCGCGTTCCATATCTACAGGTATAAGCTCAAATGGCTGCTTGTGATATACCTTTTCCTGATCGGAAGCGTAAGCTACGTGTTCACGGTAGACTATGCCTTCAATAACCTGCTCAAACCGCATCAGCAAACCCGTATCAATATTATCCTCGGTACAGAGTCAGATCCGTTGGGAACCGGCTACAACCTCAACCAGTCGCTTATATCGATAGGATCAGGCGGCTTTGCAGGTAAGGGGTACCTTCAGGGAACCCAGACCAAGTTCAGGTTTGTTCCTGAGCAAAGTACTGACTTCATATTCTGTACCGTGGGAGAGGAGTGGGGTTTCATAGGTTCATTCGTGATAATAACTTTATACCTGGTTCTGCTATTCAGGTTGCTATGGCTTGCCGAAAGACAAAGATCGGTCTTCGCACGAATATACGGATACGGGGTCTTCTCTATCCTGTTTTTTCATGTCTTTGTGAATATAGGAATGACTATTGGCCTGGTGCCCGTTATCGGAATACCACTTCCATTCCTTAGCTATGGAGGAAGTTCACTCTGGGGGTTTACAATTCTGCTGTTCGTATTTCTGCGCCTCGATGCAAGCAGGGCTGAATACCTGCTTTAAATGTCAGAACGGAATCTTAATTCGGTGTGATATCTGAATTCCGAAGTCCTTCTCAACATACTCTATAAGTTGCGGGAAAAACTCCATGAAGTCGTCATGGAGAGTATAATAATTCCGCTTCAGCATCTTCATGGCATACCTGGTCTCTGACGGTAAGGATGTCCTCTTGCTCATGGTCCGGAGAACATTCCTTATACCACTCTTTGTCTGATAGGTCTCTATCCAGTTGTTGATTATGAAGAATGGAAAACTCGACTTTACATTGTCGGGGAGAATGTCGAAGTTGTTTACCATGGCACGGTAAAAATTATAGGTGACACTCTCTAGTGGCCTGCGTGAAAAGAAATCCCACTCCCTCGTCAGAAAATGATCATACAGTATGTCGACAACAACTCCTGCATACCGGTGATATTTCCTGGTAAAGTGTATCTTGCTGCGGTGCACCACAGGATGCCTGTCAGTAAAGGCATCAATATGCCTGTGAAGAATTATTCCCTTTCTTACCGGCTCAGGGTATTTCAGGTAGTCACGGCCCTTGACATAGTCACCTATGTAATTGCCGATTATGATCTTTTCCGAATCACCTGAAAGGTATATGTGAGCAAGAACATTCATACAGAATCCAATACTACAAAGAATTTACCGAATTGTCCTAAAACGGAAAAACATTTTATTTAACATGTTTTGAATTATACCATATAACAGGCTAATAGGCAGATATACAAGGCTATAGCAGATAAATCACAATTGTTAAAAAGTCTTTAAAAGATTCGTTATTTACAAACGGAACCCTTAAATTTGCGGATTGATCTGATCAGGATTTTGTGAGCTGAGAAAAGGATTGTCAAATATTAATAGTTAACAAGGAGGTTTTATGACCAGAAAGAATGTTATTATAATCGGTGCCGCAGGCAGGGATTTTCACAACTTTAACACCTACTACCGTGACAATGAGAGTTATAATGTTGTCGCTTTTACTGCTGCCCAAATACCCGACATTGATGGGAGAAAATACCCTGCTGAGTTGGCCGGCAGGCTCTACCCTTCAGGAATCCCTATTTTTGCTGAGCAGGATCTGCCCAGGCTGATCAGGGAGCTAAAGGCTCATTACTGTGTGTTTTCATACAGTGATGTTACATACCAGAAGGTAATGTCGGTAAGTGCGATTGTCAATGCTGCAGGTGCAAACTTTGTCCTTCTCGGACCGGGTGAAACCATGATTAAGAGCACCAAGCCTGTTATTGCAGTTGGTGCAATACGCACAGGTTGCGGCAAGAGCCAGACATCGAGGAGGGTTATTGAACTGCTGATGGAAAAGGGCCTCAAGGTTGTTGCAGTACGTCATCCGATGCCTTATGGTGATCTCAACGCCCAGAAGGTACAGCGTTTCGCTGATGTTAGCGACCTTGAGAAGCACAAGTGCACTGTTGAGGAGATGGAAGAATATGAACCCCATGTTGTAAGAGGAAACGTAATATATGCAGGGGTCGATTACGAAGCAATTCTTCGTGAGGCTGAAAAGGACCCCAAGGGCTGTGATGTGATTCTTTGGGATGGTGGCAATAACGATTTTCCATTCTACTCTCCCGATCTGATGATTACAGTGACAGATCCGCACAGAGCAGGCCACGAGCTTTCATACTACCCCGGTGAGGTAACACTCAGACTCGCAGACGTGGTTGTTATAAACAAAATGGACAGTGCGGCTCCTGAAGCAATACAGATAGTACGTGAAAGTATTGAAAAGGTGGCACCAAAGGCTGTTGTCGTAGATGGTGCTTCACCGATAAAGGTAGATGATCCTTCAATGATCAGGGGCAAGAGAGTTCTTGTTGTCGAGGACGGACCAACACTTACACATGGTGAGATGAAGATCGGAGCAGGTGTCGTTGCTGCCCGCAAGTTTGGAGCCTCCCAGCTGGTAGACCCGCGTCCATATCTGGCCGGCAAACTGAAGGAGACATTCGAGAACTATCCTGAGATCGGCACCCTTCTTCCGGCAATGGGATATGGCGAGCAGCAGCTCAAAGACCTAGAGAAGACTATCAATAACACCGATTGTGACGCCGTTATAATCGGTACTCCTATCGATCTTAACAGGATAATATCGATTAAGAAACCAAATACCAGGGTTTATTATGATCTTCAGGAGATTGGGTCACCAAACCTTGCAGAGATAATTGATGAATTTGTTCGTAAGCATAAGCTTGCATAACAATAGTTGGTTAGTAATGAGAAAAGGGTCCGGTAACTTCCGGGCCTTTTTTTTATTTCTTACCAAGCAACCTGAACATCTTCTGCTTGTAGGCTTCTACACCCGGTTGATCGAATGGATTAACGCCCAGGATATATCCACTAACTCCGCATGCTATTTCAAAGAAGTACAGCAACTGGCCCAGATAGTACTCATTGAGACCTGGCAGCTCAATGGTCATGTTGGGTACCCCTCCCTCGATGTGTGCTTCGCGGGTACCCTTTTCAGCAGAGCTGTTTATGAATGAAAGAGTCTTGCCTGCCAGAAAATTCAGGTTATCCTCATTGCCATCCGTTAAAGGTATCTGTACCTCACTCGAGACAGCGGAGACAGATATGACGGTCTCAAATAGTCTTCGCTCACCATCCTGGATGTACTGACCCATCGAGTGAAGATCAGTGGTATTGTCAACTGATGCCGGGAAAATACCCTTCCCCTGTTTGCCTTCGCTCTCACCATACAATTGCTTCCACCACTCAGAGATGTAGTGAAGCCTTGGGGTGTAGTTAACCATCACCTCTATTGACTTTCCTGAACTGTAAAGAAGGTTTCTGGCGGCTGCATAGAGCAGGGCCGGATTTGTACATGGATCATGATTTGCGATGGTCAATGCCTTCATGTCAGCCGACCCCCTTACCAACTCCCTGATATTTAGCCCTGTTATTGCAACCGGCAGAAGTCCGACAGGTGTAAGTACTGAAAACCTGCCTCCCACATTGTCGGGAATCACAAAAACCTCATAACCCTCTTTCAATGCCATTGTCCTTAGGGCTCCCTTCTCACTGTCAGTTATCGCCACAATCCTAGCAGAAGCTTCTTTTGCACCGACTCTTGCTTCGAGATGGGCTTTCAACAGCCTGAATGAAACCGCCGGCTCGGTTGTGGTGCCCGATTTTGAGATAACAACGATTGTGTAGTTGCGTTCATCGAGCAACTTCAACAGATTAATTATGTATTCACTGCAAAGATTCTGTCCCGCAAACAGAACCTGATGCCCCTTTACTTTCCTGAACGATGAGAAACTATCACTTAATGCTTCTATGACTGCCTTGCTGCCAAGGTATGAACCTCCGATTCCTACCACCACCGTGGTGTCGGAAATTTGTCTTAGCCTAGACGCACACTCCTCTATCCTGTCCAGTTCATCAGCAATGTCAGATGGAAGTGTCAGCCAGCCAAGATAGTCATTGCCTTCACCTGTTCCATTTCTAAGTGTGTCAAGGTGCAGTGTTGCCCTTGATGCTGCTGCTATTGCCTCCTCCAAAGGAATGAATGAAGACAGGCCATCGATACTGAGGGTTAGATTTCTGTCCATTATCAGATGAGTATTTTGGTAATATTCTGAATTTCCCGGCCAGGATTGGCTCCCTGATGAAGAATCCTGAAGATGGCTGATGCGATCGGTATGTCTATCCTGCGGGATTCCACTATTTCGTTGATACACTTTGAAGAGGGATATCCCTCTGCTACCTGCTTCATTTCAATAAGGGCATTGCTTACCGAATATCCCTTTCCAATCATGGTTCCCAGAACCCTGTTCCTGCTGAATTGTGAGTATCCTGTTACCAGGAGGTCGCCAAGATAAGCTGAAACATTTATTTCCCGATGACCGGGATAAACCAGATCAAGGAATCTGTTCAATTCATTTGCAGAATTGGCAAGTAACACCGCAAGGAAATTGTCTCCGTAACCGAGGCCTGTTGCTATTCCGGCTCCTATTGCATAAATATTCTTCATCACCGCGGCATATTCGGTTCCGAAAATATCATCACTTATTATCGTTCTGACATAATGATTTCTTATCAGTGATGCCATCTTCATGGCACTCGATCTTTTCAGTGAGGCAAGAGTTATGTAGGTAAGCTTCTCCATTGCCACCTCCTCTGCATGACTGGGGCCTGTAAGTACAACGATCCCTTCGTAGGGCACCTGGTAATAGTCGTGAAGATATTCACCCACGACAGTATTATTGCCTGGTACTATACCCTTAATCGCAGTACAAACCAACCGGTTATCAAGAGAATAGGCCAGACTGTCAAGGGCGCTCTTGAGATACTCCGAGGGGGTCACCAGGATGATAATCGGCGAGGAGGCAACTGCACGGTTGATATTGTCAGTAAGGTTGAGCTTCTCGGGTTTAAAGGTTACATAGCTCAGAAAGTCCGGATTATGGTTGTGTCTCCTGATATGTTTGAGCCGGGTGCGATCGTTGATAAACCAGCAGATGCTTTTGCAATTTGTCGATAACATGCTTACAATGGCTGTTGCCCAGCTTCCTGAACCTATCACCGATACTTCACTTTTCAAGAAACGATTCATGCAGGCATGTTTTAGCACAAAAGTAGGAAAAAAAAGAGCTGCCGGGGTAAGCCCGGCAGCCTTAATAATAAGTGCGGATAATATATAGTGTTTAGAAGCCTCTGATGCTGCCTGCACTTGAAGAGTGTGCATCAACATATTTCGGATTGCCCTTGTAGCGGATACTCCCTGCACTTGAAGCCCTGGCCCTCAGTCTCTCAGTGACGTATATCATCACATCTCCGGCGCTCGATACCGAAACATCAGCCTCCCTCACTTTAAAATCATGTGCCTTGAGGCTTCCTGCGCTGCTCAGGCTTGCACTGAGCTTGTCTGCTGATCCTTTGAGTGTTATATCTCCTGAGCTGCTGCTTCCTGCCTTGACCTGCTTTGCCCTGACTTCAATGTTTATGTCTCCTGCGCTGCTTGTCGACAGCACCAGATCGTCGGCAACAATAGGAGTAAGACATATTATATCACCTGCGCTTGATGTCTTCAGCGATCTAACCTCCCTCATCGTTACATAAACTTTTCTTGACCTTGCATTGCGGATATTGGCCCTGGTGTAGATATTCAGTACGCCGCCCCTGGTTTCCGTAACAATGTAGTCATGAAGGTTCTCGTCAGCTTCAACTCTCATGCTCTCCCTCTCACCCTGTGTAACATAAACAGTAATGCCGCTGCTTACAGTTATTGAATGGAAGCTGCCCACCTTACGCTCTTCAGTAGTAACCTTTCCCCGGGCATAAACAGTCCTCCTTGCCTGACCTTCAGCTGAAAATGTTACTGCAAGAAGGGCAACTATCAGTATGTATTTAATGGCTTTCATGGTTCATCTGGTTACAGTAAAACTTTCTTAAAATATGCTAATTATCTGATGAGGTAAAAGTTTTTGTCTTCCTGATTGCGAAGGATATACGATGAACCCTTGATCGCGAGGGTCCAATCATCGCCTCTCACTAGTTTTCCGTCAATTTCTCTTGGTATCGTCAGCATCATGTATTTCCAGTCCTTGCTGAACATTATGAACTCGTTGGAACTAAGCTTGCCCCAGTCTCCCTTTAGCTTCCTGGCCGGATAAAGATACCCCTGGTCTCCGAAAGGTATTACCCTGGACGGATCAATAGCCAGGCTGCCCGGTTGCAGTGCAATCCTTAATGTGGGATACTCGATGAATCTTGATTGGTACATCTCGAAGAGGTACATCTCAGACTTTGATAATTCACTATTCATCCTGTCAATTGTTTCACTGGCACTATCCTGAGCGTTTGACGCGGTAATGGCAAGGATGGCAAGTGCGGTAATAAAAAATCTTCTTTTCATGGCATTTATTATTTTATGGTTTAACTCTTTTCTATCCGAAAGACGCATGACCATGCTCAACGTTGCATTTAGTGTGGATTTTTAGTGAAATTTCTGGATTTGTCAGACATCAGGCTAATGTAATAGCCATAGAGACAACGATATACTGTTGAGTCTTAAATCTCTCTGGTCAGATTATCTGCAGGAGATGGTCTATTTCTGTCTGACCTGAGTGCCCTGATGGAAGAAGAAGTTTCCTCTCCTCAATCATAGCCTCCGTGAAAGGGACCTCTCTCAGGCTTTCTATAATAGTTGCCAGTGAATCGGCATCGTCGGTGATATGGCATAATGACTCGTAACCGGTACCTGAGACCATGGTACTGTTTGTAACCAAAAACCGTCCCTTGCAAAGAGAATTTATCAGTTTGAGCTTCAATCCTGTCGGCTGAAATGCTGGTAAAACATTTATGTGAGCATCTCTTATAAGATTATCAAGCTCTTCTGTGGAGGGATTTTCGATAATCCTTATATTCTTGCTTTTTCTTACAGTCTTCCTGAGTTCCGGGCGTGGGTTGCTGCCTGCAATTACCAGTGGGTAATCAGTACCTGAAAAGACATCAGAGGCAAGAAACATTACAGCACGGTTATTCTCTGCCACTGACAACTTGCCGTGATAAAGTGCATAGGTGCCGGTGCCGGTGCGCGATTCCACCTTATCGTTCCCGTGGAATGGTCCGAGAAGAAGAGTATTTGGATAGCGGTCTGCCAGATCAATCCTGTCGTTCTCTGAAATTGCCAGTATTGCTGTTGCATTCCGTAGAATCTTCTCATACCTTCTGAGGCGTATCGATTCAGCAGTAAACCATGCCTTGAGCCAGAGACGGGTTTCATTGCGTGCAGTGAAGTAATAGTAGCTGTGCTCGACGTTGTGCATCCTTACTATCATGGTCCGGCCTTGAAGTCTGCGGTGCCCCAGCAGACTACAGGTGTGCAGTCCTTCGAACATAATCGGTGCATTATCTGCCAGAATGTTCTGAAGCAGGTCGGGGTTCCGGCGGGTACTCACTATATATGGAGTTTGTGAAAAAGGATTTACCCATCTCCTTCTATTGTAGTAAAAAACCTGTTCACAGTACCGGTTGAGTTCCTCCGATGGGCCGCGGCCATATGTGAATGCATGAAGAACTATCCTTACTCCCGATTCTGAAAGCATCCGTATACGATTGAAGACATCTATTACCCCTCCATAGTCTGGTGGCCATGGATTGTCAAAGGAGATAATATGAAGCATCTTATCAGAGTTCATTGAAAAGTGCGGTTAGTTTTGCCCCCTCAATCTGCCAGTTAAGGCTCAGAGTTGCTGCTGCACAGTTGCTCCTGAGCTTATCGTAGTATTCGTTGTCGGTTGATAGAAGCTCAATGGCTTGTTTCAGGGCTTCTGCCGAATAGTCGCTGAAAACGGCTACTTCCCATCGCTTGTTTATATTCCTGTATTCGGGGAAGTCGGCACAGATCTGTGGAATCCCGGCATGAATGTAGTTTAGGAACTTGTTGCTAAGTGACAGGTAGTAGCTCTTGCTGCTGGCATCCAGCATATTCAACCCAATCGTGGCCCTCCTGGTCTCTGCCTCGAGAGTATCACGCTCCAGCATTCCGGTAATGTTCACTCTGTCTTCCACTCCACTTTCCGAAACAAGCTTCTCAAGGTTGCTTCTCAGCGGACCGTCACCCGCTATCAGCAGCCTTGTATCGGTCCCTTTAATCGCCATAACAGCCTCTTCAAGTCCCCGACCCGGATTGAGATGTCCTTGGTAAATAATGGTCAACTCCCTGTCAGCTTTACGGTTAACAGGAGCAGACTTTAACTCCCTGTCAGTGGCACCGTTAATAGTAGCAGACTTCAACTCCGGAGTGTTCATTATGACATGAAAGTGCTTGTTGTATTTTGCCCCAAGCTCTCTTGCCAGTGATGCAGACACAGTATAGCAAAGATTCACGCCCGGAACACAGAGCCTGCCGATATTCTCCCAAACCCGCTTTACCATATTCTGGCCGGCAAGTTCCGGAACCTCTGTAAAGTACTCATGGGCATCAAAAACAAGTCTCTTCCCCTTCAGTCCCGCTGCAATCCGGTTCGGCAATATGGTGTCCAGATCAATGGCAACAAAAATATCCCTGCGTGAGAACAGGAGAATAAGAAGAAGCATTGAATTATAAAGGACATAGAATAAGGGACCTTTCCTGACCGGACAGAGGAGCCGTTTATGCTTGTAGGAAGCTGGATTGGGAACTACACCGCCCCATCTTTTCATGCCAACCAACAGTACATCAAATCCGCTTTCTGCCAGTGAATTGCAGACCCTGATCATTCTCTGGTCGAATGCGGGGTCGGCGGTTATAGTAAGTATAACGCGTCTCTTTGCTATTTCAGCTGATGAACCCAAGTACCAGATAGATAAGTGCGGTAATCGAACCTGTAAAGAGGGCATATGGCAACTGTGTCTTTACATGATCGATGTGGTCACTTGCCGAGGCCATTGAGGAGATGATACTGGTGTCGCTTACCGGTGAACAGTGGTCGCCAAAGACTCCTCCACCCAGGGCAGCTGCTATAGCCATGTAAATATTCGTATCAAAGGCTTCGGCCATGGGAACCGCAATCGGAATCATTATCGCAAATGTGCCCCATGAGGTTCCGGTTGAGAATGCTATAAAGCAACTGATGATAAACACAACGAAGGGCACCAGCGACGGAGAAAGAAATCCCTTTGAAACCTCCGCAACATAGATGCCGGTTCCAAGCTTGTTGCAAAGATTGCCGATCGCGAATGCAAACAGCATTATCAGGGCCATCTGGGTCATACCCGATATACCCTTTATCGAAAGGTCTGTTATCTCACGCAGTGACATAATCTTCTGGGAAAGAAAGAGTATTATGCCCCCTGTCAGTGCAATCAGCACTGAGTACAGCACCGCAGTGGCTCCTGATGACTTACCTATCGCCTCAAATATCCTTTCGAAGATCGAGAGTCCCTCCTTGTCAGGTACCTCTGACCATCCTGTAAATACCAGCATCAGGGGTATTGATACAACCATCAGGCCCATGGGCACGAACATGTTGAAAGCTTTTGGCTTTACATTCTCCTTGGTTGTCATTACGGTTATCTCAGCCGACACCATTGGCCTGGCTCCATCAGCAAGGATCTTACCCTCCCTGTCGGCCCTTATCATTGCCTTTCGCATAGGCCCGAAATCCTTACCGCTGGCGGCAATGAAATATACCATAATAAGAGTCAGCACAGGGTAGAAGTTGTAGAGCATGGCATTGAGCATTGCCGTAAACGGATTGCCGAAGCCCTGCAGCACCAGCAGCCCCATTATGAATCCGCCCCATGCATTCAGCGGGATAAATATGCAAATAGGTGCCGAGACGGAGTCGGCAATATAGGCCAGCTTCTCTCTTGGTAGTTTCAGCTTGTCGAAAATTGGACGGTAAAGGGTTCCTACTGTCAGGGCTGCAAGGTTTGACTCCACAAAGCACATAAGTCCGGTCAGGCCTGCCATTACACTGTACTTTGACCTCAGCTTTGAAAGCTTTGACTTGTCATCGGGGATTTCTCCCAGCCTGACCCTGTTTATAAAACCTTCAACCCCTCCCGAGTGCTGGATGAAGGCAATCAGCACTCCTATCAGCAGGGTGAACATAAGGGTCTTTGTACTTGAGTCGTTCTTGAATACATCGGCAAGGATTGTTACCGTACCTGTAATTCCTTTTATGATTGCACCGTGGCTCAAAATTATGCTGCCTGCAATCAGACCCGTCAGAAGTGATACCAGTACCTGCCTGGTTTTCATAGCAAGAATAATGGCAATAAGTGGTGGCAGAACTGACCAGAAACCGTAATTATCCATATCTAAAGAGTTATTTTGTCCCGAAAATTCTGTCACCTGCATCACCGAGTCCGGGCAATATGTAGCCATACTCATTCAGGCCGTCATCAAGTGCGGCAAGGAATATGTCCACATCGGGGTGATCGTTCTCAATACGTGAAACACCTTCAGGGGTTCCCACTATGCAAATCAGCTTTATCTGGCTGGCGCCATGCTGCTTAAGTATCGTAATTGCCGAGCTGGCACTTCCTCCCGTGGCCAGCATCGGGTCAAGTACCATTACTACGGCCTCTTTCAGACAAGAGGGGAACTTGGCATAATAGGTGTTAGGTTCAAGTGTCTCATGATCGCGGTAGAGACCTATATGACCTATCTTGGCTGTTGGTATGAGTCCTGAAATGCCATCTGTCATTCCGAGGCCTGCACGCAGCACCGGAATAAGAACAACATAGCACGCAAGCTCACGTGTTCTCATCGGTGCAAGCGGAGTCTCAATCTCAATCTCCTTAAGAGGAAGGTCCCTGGTAATTTCATAAGCCATCAGGGCAGCAATCTCATCGAGGTTCTCCCTGAATTCCTTTGTCCCTGTCTCCTTGCGACGCAATTTGGTGAGCTTGTGGGTTATCAGGGGGTGTTCCAGTACGGTGAGCATTCGGGTCAGGTTAGGATGGTTGGTAGTATGTTTATCGTTGAAGTTGATAATCAAGGTTTTCCGCTTCAATTATGCGTCTTGTAAGAATGTAGCCGTAGTCTTTCGACTTCTTCTGTCGATACATGCCCCACGAAACGGTTGTCCACTCTTTGGCGGCATGCAGGTCGCCCAGTATCTCATTAACCACGGCAAGATTATGTGCAGCCCTTCCACGTGCCTTCTTGTTGCCGGTTTCTGTGGCCCTGACAAGAGCCGGTATTGCTTTGTCCCAATCATTGAGTTGCATCATTCTTGCACCTGCAGCCAGATCAGCATTTCCTCCGCCCTTCTTGAAATAGTCACGCGAGACCCTGTACCATGTCGGGGTTATCCTCCTTCCGTAAGATATGCCCGCCTCTCTGCTGGCTCCATTGATGGCGTCGCTCCTGACTTTCACGGTGTTGATGGCAGCCAGAATCGCAGGCCCGCCTGCGCTCCAGTTCATCGAGTGCGAGAACCTGTATTCATCGGCTATCATTCGCTGTGCCGGCCAGTACATCCTGAAACCGCAGTTTACAGTGGCAATTCCTCCGGCACCCGCACCAGGCTTACCCTGCGAGGGCAGCTTTGCAGCAGCTATTATGAAATCTGAGTCAAATGCTTCAAGGCAAACAATCACATCAGCCTTGTGCTTTGCAGCCATCTCGTCAACCAGGTTCCATGGCAATGGATCGGGCAGGACAGATCCTCTCGATGAGCCCAGAAACATCTCATTGGTAACAATCACGTTGTAGCGGGTTGAGTTTGTCAGGCTGATCTTTAGTCCCTCCATGGCGTTCTGCCTTGCAGCCCTCGAAAGCTGAGGCCCTTCAAGTGTCAGTATCGATTCAAGCCTGTTGAGATCGGTGTCTTCAGGCAGTGAACGGTCAATGATTGCGATTGTCTGAATATCCGGCGGAATTGTTATCGGAGCCGGTGTCAGTACATTAAAGTTCATCCTTGCTGCCCCGCAACCTGTCAGTGCCAGGATTAAAACAAGCATAAATGGGCTATATGTTTTCATGTGTTCCGGTTTTGGTTCACCGTCACAAGGTACAATTTTTGAGCCACAATTCTACTGTTTCCGGACTAACACCCTGGAGACCCAGCTTATTCTTCTTGTTGTATCCGTTCAGCTCATTGGCCAGCCTACCGGGTTTCTCAACCTCCTTAAGCTTCTCTGCTGAATCATACCCCAGTGAAATCAGCGGCCCGGTCCATTCCTCAGGTATCCCGAACGCTGCGAAAACCTCCTTCATCTCAGCACCCTGCGACCTGCGCCTTACCTCAGGTTTCATCTGGGGAAAGAAAAGCACATCCTGTATTGAAGGCTGGTCTGTCATCAGCATCGTAAGCCTGTCAATACCCATCCCCATGCCGGAAGTCGGAGGCATGCCATATTCAAGAGCCCTTACGAAATCCATATCAATGAACATAGCCTCATCGTCTCCCTTCTCCGATAGCTTTAACTGATCCTGGAACCTGTCAAGCTGATCGACAGGATCATTGAGCTCACTGTAAGCATTGGCTATCTCCTTACCATTAATGAAGAGCTCAAACCTTTCCGTCAATCCCGGTACTGACCGGTGCTTCTTGGTTAGAGGCGACATCTCCTCGGGATAATCAATTATAAAGGTTGGCTGTATATAATGGTGCTCACACTTCTCCCCGAATATAAGGTCTATCAGCTTGCCCTTGCCCATGGTCTTGTCGGGTTCAAGCCCCAGGCTAATGCATGCTTTTGCCAGTTCCCCCTCATCCATTCCTGTTATGTCAATACCGGTATGCTCCCTAATCGCATCTGGCATCGTTACCCTGCGGAAAGGCCTTGCAAAGCTTATCTTTTTACCCTGGAACTCCGTCTCGGCTTTGCCATGGAGGTCAATGGCTACCTTCTCAACAATCTCCTCGGTGAAGTTCATCATCCAGTTGTAGTCCTTGTAGGCAACATATATCTCCATCACCGTGAACTCCGGATTGTGAGTTCTGTCCATCCCCTCATTGCGGAAATCCTTTGCAAACTCATACACTCCGTCATATCCACCTACAATAAGTCTCTTGAGATATAGCTCATTGGCAATTCTCAGATAAAGGGGCATGTCAAGTGCATTATGGTGAGTTACGAAAGGTCTGGCGGCAGCCCCCCCCGGTATGGGTTGAAGTATCGGGGTCTCAACCTCAAGATAACCGCGTGAGTTGAAAAGCTCCCGCATGCTCTGGATTATCATGGTTCGCTTCCTGAAGTTATCACGAACCTCAGGGTTAATAATCAGGTCGACATACCTCTGCCTGTAGCGCAACTCAGGATCGGTAACCGCATCGTACATAACACCATCCTTCTCCTTCACTATCGGAAGAGGTCTCAATGATTTTGACAGCAGTGTGAATTCATTGACATGCACCGTCGTTTCACCCATCTGTGTCTTGAACACATGGCCCTTTACTCCAATTATATCACCAATGTCAAGAAGTCGCTTGAAAAGTGTGTTGTATAGCGTCTTGTCGTCGCCGGGACAGATGTCATCACGCCGGAGGTAAACCTGTATCCTCCCTGTATGATCCTGAATCTCAGCAAACGAAGCGTTGCCCATTATCCTGCGGCTCATTATCCTGCCTGCAAGGGAAACATCCTGATAGTTATTTGCCTCAGGAGAGTAGTTGCTGAGTATATCAGCGGCAAATGCATTTACATGGTATTCAGCCGCGGGGTAGGGATCAACACCCAAACTGCGAATTTCGTTCAGCGATTCGCGTCTTATCTGTTCCTGTTCACTTAACATCGGTTATGGAGATATTGAAATTTCCGCAAAGATAAAAATTTAAACGGGGAACGGTAAACTGTAACCGGCAAACGG
>CAYUOS010000011.1:24863-37050 GCA_964446435.1 uncultured Rikenellaceae bacterium
AACCGGCAAACGGCAAACGGCCCGCACCCCGCGCCCTTCGCCCTTCGCCCTTCGCCCTCCGCCCTCCGCCCCGTGCCCTGCGCCCTGCGCCCCGTGCCCACACCCCACACCTTTTACCTGATACCTGACACCTGATACCCCAACTCTATGAACTCTATGAACTTTATGAACTCTATGAACTCCCTTGTGATATCTACCCGTTTTTCATTAACTTTGCATGATTTGTTGCAGGGAATCCAGTTTAACTTAAGATGCAGAAAGAAAGGCGATTACCACAGTGGTTGAAGATGCAGCGGGCCAGCGGAGAAGAGTACGTCAGGGTCAGGCGTCTCGTTCGCGACAATCACCTGCATACCATCTGCACCAGTGGTAACTGCCCCAATATAGGAGAGTGCTGGAATGCCGGAACGGCTACATTCATGATACTCGGCGACATCTGCACCAGGTCATGCCGTTTCTGCGGCACAGCCACAGGAAGGCCATCGCCCCCCGACAAAGAAGAACCCATCCGTCTGGCCGAAGCAATAAATACTCTCAATCTTAAGCATTGTGTTATAACTTCTGTCGACAGGGATGACCTTTCAGACGGCGGTGCAGCTTTCTGGGCTGAAACCATCACTGAGATCAAGAGACTGAACCCGGAGACCACAATAGAGACCCTCATCCCCGATTTCGATGGCAAACCTGAGCATATACAGAAAGTCATCGATGCAGGCCCTGACGTCATTTCACACAATCTCGAGACGGTCAGGCGCCTTACCCCGCAAATCAGGTCAGGTGCAAAATATGACACGAGCCTCGGCGTTATTGAATATATAGCCCGCACTGGGATGACAGCAAAATCAGGTATAATGGTCGGACTGGGAGAGACCGATGAAGAGGTGTACGAGACGATGGATGACCTGCTGAAAGCCGGTTGCAGTGTCTTTACGATAGGTCAGTACCTGCAGCCATCCTTCAGCCACATGGAGGTAGTCAGCTACATCACCCCTGAAAAGTTTGAGGAGTACAGGCTTCAGGGCCTTGGCAAGGGCTTCAGCTTCGTTGAGAGCAGCCCGCTGGTGCGCTCGTCGTACCATGCTGAAAAACACGCAAGTAATAGTATTGTAAAAATAAATAAGTGAAACTGGTAAAGTGAGCTATCATGTTAGATTTGAAGACCTTGGACTAAGAGATTACAAAGAAGTGTGGGACTACCAGGAGCAACTCCTGGAGTCGATGATCGAGACCAAGCTCAGGCTCCGCTCGGGTGGCTCTGCTGATGCAGGCAGCGCAATTCCGAGGCTCATATTTGTTGAGCACCCCCATGTCTTCACCCTCGGCAAGAGCGGTTCAGACAACAACCTGCTCATCAATTACATACAACTTCAGGCAAAAAGCGCTTCATTCTACCACATCGACCGCGGCGGCGACATAACCTACCACGGTCCCGGCCAGATAGTCGGCTACCCGATAATCGACCTCGATATCATCGGCATCGGCCTCAGGGAATATATCCACAGGCTCGAGGAGGCAGTAATTCAGACCCTCTCATTCTACGGCATTTCGGGGGAACACATGGCCGGGGCAACAGGGGTATGGCTTGATACTGCCAAAGCAGGTTCCACCAGAAAGATATGCGCAATAGGAGTCAGGGTAAGCAGGGCTGTGACAATGCACGGCTTCGCTTTCAACGTCAATACTAACCTCGACTATTTCGGCTACATCAACCCCTGCGGATATACCGATAAGGGAGTCACGTCGCTGAGCAGGGAGCTGGGCTGCGAAATAGACATGGATGAGGTCAAAGCTATACTTCGGGGTAAGCTGGCTGAACAATTTGAAATGGAATTTATTTAATATATGATGGAAAAACGCTGGGTGATAAAGGAGAGAGGCGACCAGGTTGTCGTGAAGCAACTGGCATCGGCATTGGGAGTGCCTGAGTCGCTCGCGAACCTTATGGTTCAGCGCGGAATAAATACTCCCGCAGAGGCGAGAACCTTCTTCGAACCCTCTCTTGATGACCTCCACGATCCCTTCCTGATGAAGGATATGAACAGGGCCGTTGACCGTATATCTTCCGCCCTGGCCAAGAATGAGAGAATACTTGTTTACGGGGACTATGATGTCGACGGAACCACCTCAGTGGCAATGATGTACTCTTTCATGAGCAAGCTACACAGCAACATTGATTATTATATCCCCGACCGGTACAGCGAGGGCTACGGCATCTCGACACAGGGTATGGATTATGCCGCCGAAACAGGATGCAGGCTGATAATTGCTCTCGATTGCGGCATTAAGGCAGTGGAGAAGGTGAAGTATGCACGGTCAAAGGGCCTTGATATAATCATCTGCGATCACCACCTTCCGGGCGACAGCATCCCCGATGCAACCGCAGTGCTGGATCCGAAGCAGCCCGGATGCAGCTATCCATACAAGGAGCTTTCAGGTTGCGGGGTGGGATTCAAGCTTATTCAGGCATACAGCAGGATACACTCGCTCAACCCCGAAGCGGCATACCAGTACCTCGACCTCGTGGCAGTCAGTATAGCCTCAGATATTGTTCCCATTACCGGTGAAAACAGGATACTGGCATATTTCGGGCTGAAAAGACTGAATGATGCCCCGGGAACAGGACTCAGGGAGATCATCCGTGAAGCTGAGATAACCCGTAAACTATCTATTGAAGATGTTGTCTTCAAGATAGGGCCCCGAATAAATGCCGCCGGAAGGATGGAGTCGGGCCGCAAGGCCGTGGAACTACTGGTCTCGAGCGACAGCAAACTGGCCTCAGGCATCAGCAAGATGATAAACGACTGCAATAACGAGCGTCGTAATGTAGACAGAAACATCACCACCGAGGCGATGAGGATGATCTCTGATGACCAGGCCGGTTCAAACTCCCGTACCACAGTACTCTTCAACCCCACATGGCACAAGGGAGTAATAGGCATTGTGGCATCGCGCCTCATAGAGACATATTACAGGCCAACGGTTATCCTGACAGAGTCGAACGGTTTTGCCACAGGCTCTGCGCGGTCGGTACCCGGGTACGACCTCTATCAGGCCATAGAATCCTGCTCTGACCTTCTCGAGAGCTTCGGCGGCCATATGTTCGCCGCCGGCCTGACCATGAAGAAAGAGAATGTGCCTGAGTTCACGCGGCGATTCGAGAAGTTCGTGACTGATACCATCCTTGACGAACAGATGGTGCCAAGGATCTTCGTCGATGCTGAACTGTCACCAGGAGAGATAAACATCGATTATTACAACCTCCTCAACCGGTTCCAGCCGTATGGCCCGGAAAATACTGCTCCCGTGTTTGTTTCGAGGAATGTATATGATACCGGAAACGGAAAAATGGTAGGGCAGAGCGGTGAACACCTGAAGCTTGAAATTTGCCATGAATCATCAGGGGTAACCCTTTTTCCGGCAATTGCATTCGGCCAGGCTCACCGCTGGGATTATATCAGGGCCAACAAGCCCTTCGATATCTGCTATACCCTCGAGATGAATGATTTCAGGGGATTCAGGTCGCTGCAGCTGAATATCCGCGACATTCGTCCTTCAGAGTCTTAGAAGCTGAGTCTCAATTGCAGCTTCAGCTCTTCCTGGAGCGGGTTATCTTCAGTCGGGTACTTTCTCATTACCCCGTATTTTAATCTCAGGTCGGCATTTTTTCCGATGGCTGCATTCATAACAATTGCCGTTCTGCTTCCCTCACCATGGTGCACAGGGATGCTGAATCCATACAGCATGTCATTCTCATACAGGTATAATCCTGAATCAAAGCTGCCTGTAGAGTACATCGCATGTCTTATCCAGATCGAAACCGGAAGCCGCTGTGATGTGAAACCTGCATCCCCGGCAAGCATGCTTCCGCGGTCGCTGTCACCGGTATATTTGCACAGCGCATGCAACCTGATACTGAATGAGGATGATGGATTGCCAGTCATGGTAAGTCTCATGGTTGTCTGCCTTACTGCCATAAGAGATGGTATGCCTCCTGTTCCCTTACCTGCTGCCATGGCAGCTGCAGGAACGTTTTTCAGGGTCTCGCCTCCATATATTCTTAACTCGGTAGTAAACCGGCTGCGTGTATCGTAAGTTACCTTCAATTCAGAACGAAAACCATGTGATGGAGATGCCACCCTGTACTTCAGCCATGGGTACCTGCAGACATCGGCACCGGCATATATGAAAAGGCCTCTGGCAGCTTCATACATTATCCGCACCATCAGACCCTCCTCATTGCCGGTAAGGGTATTTCGGCCCGGGCCACCTGACAGGTGACCGTAATAGCCTCTGCTGTAGTTCCTGAATATCATATTGCCTGTCAGCCTGTCGTCAAACCTGACATTCAGGGTGTGGGCCGTGGCCAGTGATCCGTTGCCTGATACAGCCATCTCCCCTGCGCCTGAGACCATTCCCCTTGCAAAACGGTACGATGCACCGGCATTGAAGCAGCCCGTACCTGCGAATCCAAAGATCCCGTCAGGTCCCGAACCCTCTTCCCTTACCTCTCTCGAAAAAGCAATATGGCTTGCAGTCAATGCCCATCTCAGGTTGCCCCTGCCCAAGCCAAGACTTATTCCTGTTGATGTCTCACGCAACACTCCGGTGGCAGAGAGACCCGAAAGAGAGCCATGAACAGGAGGTGTCGACAGAATATCGGCATATACCACCCCTGAAGTGTCGGTCTTAAGCCTGGCATCGCGGTATCGCGACGACATGAATACCGACACCCTTATCCCGCCTGCCGAAGCGGTCACAGCTGCTCCCCGCAGATAGTTGTTTTCGTTAACCGATGAACTGAGAGTGAATCCGTCGCGCTGGCCCATGAATGAAGTACCGGTGAGTGTCAGGAATGGCTTGTAACCGCTGTTGATGACCAGTCCCATGCCAAAGCGGGCAACGAAGTCACCTGCAATGAAGTTTGCGATTCCATTGTTGCTGCCGGCACTGCCTCCCGATACTGCAATGCCACCCGTTACAAAATCGGGCCTGCCGCTCCAGACCGGTGATTCACCGGCATCAGATGCTGCTGTCAGCCTGGCACTGAGGCTCCCTGACCGCATGCTGTATCTGAGGCTGTTTCTGAACGGATTTACCAGAGGGTCGGTGGTGCCATCGCGAAACCTTGCAGAGGCCGTGGCAACTGCCCTGTGGTATACTCTTGTACCTGTTCCTGCAGATAAGACATGTGGTATTTCAAGTGTTATAAAAGGCATCATCACCTCGGCCATCTCGCGGCTGAAACCCTGAATTGATGCCAGTTCAAGGAATGAGACAACCGGACCAGTCTTTCTTACATATGAAGCCAGCGTACCTGCCTGGAAGGGGGTAAGGAAGAAAAGTCTCGATATCTCTGCTGAGTCTCCCCGGTTGATAGCTACCGGTTCGGCGGCCAGTTCGAAGAGCAGTTCCGTGAGCAATTCTGCATTTGCCTCACCTGTCTCCTCAGCCATCTCATTGACAATGCTGCTGATGACCGACAACAACCTCTGTTCCTGTGCACCACATAAGATACACAGGGTTAATCCTATCGATAATGATATGACCCTCAGCCTGCGCATCCTCAGAAGCTCCTGTCAATTGCCGCTACCGGTGACAACCCCAGCCGGCTGTGTGTTACAAATGAGATCGAACAGTTGAAGCCGGCAAACCTGAATATCGTCGTAAATCCAAGCGACCCGGTACCGCTTTCATATCCTGCCCTGATTGTGGCCGACTGACCAATATCGTAGCCAAGGCCTGCGGCTGCAGACAGAGGACGGTTGCTACTCTTTTCCAGCATGGCCGATACCCTTGCCCTGTTGCTTACCGATGACCCCAATCCAATCCTGAGGGCTGAGGCTGAGGGGTATTCCCTCAGCCTGTGTGGCACCGGATTAGCCATGTGGATGCCAAGGCTGGTTTTATCATTTATCCGGTATATCAACCCGATCTGTGCAGAAGCAGAGAGTCTGGCCGCATCTTCAGCCGGCGACAGTGCTGCATTCACCGATGCTTCGACACCAAGGGCCAGGTTTTCTGATACAGACATCCCTCCTGCAACAGCGAAGTGGTGATACATCAGCTCGCTGAAACCATACCCCGAATACCGGAATCCGAACGCACCCCTGCCAACCGGAGCGGTATAGAACAGCGACTTAATTGAGAGCTCCGGCATTCCGAACCTTGAGAAATACTCGATTCCGACAGTGTGCCTCTCAACAAACGCCAAAGCTGCCTGATTCACGAAGCAGTCCCGGAAATCACTTCCTGTTACTGATGGAAAAAGTGGCGGAGGCGACAGACCGAAGTCACTGACAACACCCTCCTGAGCATTCAGGCTATATCCACATAGCACCAACGGGACAACAAGCCCCATCACCAAACGGAAACCACACTTCATCGCGACACATATTTCCCACAATTTACTAAAAAGTGATCTATCTGAAGCCAGAAAGAGTTTTTTTTTGCTCTAATTCAGAAATATGTTAATGCTTGATCGCCTTTTTGTTTTTTTGTTGTAACTTTTGTTGCTGTATCCGTTGTGTATTCATGAAATAACAAGGCAAAAACCATGAAAGTCAGTTCTCTTCGTTTGCAGACTATTGACAACAAACGCAAACCAGCCTGAGATTGAGCCTATCAAAGGTATAAGACAAGAGGATAATCCTGTAATCGTTATCGTAACATTCAGAAAAACAACAAGATAATGCCTGCGCTCATAAGGCCCCTGCCTTAACGCTGTCCGGTGAGCTCATGACTAAACGGGAGCAAACCTGATGCCCGGAACCTGAACCTGAACCGGGACCGGCTTGCCGGGCGAGCTCGCGACCTAATGGGAGCATACCTGATACCTGGCACCTGAACCGAGACCGGCTCGCCTTCAGCTCGGTTCCGTTTACCGTTTACCGTTTTGCTCCTATTCAGTCGCGAGCTCGCCTTCAGCTCGGTTCCGTTTACCGTTTACCGTTTGCCGTTTACCGTCCTAGTTAGTCTTATACTCGAACTTCACCTGCTTCAGTTCCTCGTTGGCCTTGATGATCTTGATCCTGAGGTCCTCCTTGAACTGCTTCACGGTGGCAGCCACCTCGGGGTCGCCGGCAGCAACTATCTGTGCTGCAAGAATTGCGGCGTTCTGTGCTCCGTTTACAGCGACTGTTGCCACGGGTATTCCGGGAGGCATCTGCAAAATCGATAAGATGGAATCGAGTCCTTCAAGTGAGGCGTTAATGGGAACGCCGATAACAGGCAGTGTCGTGAATGCAGCAATTACACCCGGCAGGTGAGCCGCCATGCCTGCTGCTGCGATTATGACCTTTATGCCCCTTCCGGCAGCGTTCTTCGCAAACTCCTCAGCCTTATCAGGAGTACGGTGGGCAGAGAGTGCGTTAATCTCGAAAGGAATCCTGAAATCGTTGAGTGTTTTTGCTGCAGCCTCCATAATCTTGTAGTCAGAGGTGCTGCCCATGATAATACTTACCTTTGGTTCCATTTGTATATGACGTGTTTAATTGTTGTCCGGCAGCAAAAATAGCCATTAATTTCATATTTTTGCATCGTTTTGTAACCCAACGGAAGAGTCATGAAAGAGATCGTACTGAACGGCAAGCGGTTCAGAAAATATATCGATGAGAAGCAGATCGAAGAGGCTGTGCAGGGGCTTGCTGACCGTATCAACAGCGATCTGTCTGACAGAAATGAGGTGGTTTTCATTGGCATTCTCAACGGTTCGTTCCTCTTTGCCGCCGACCTCTTCAGACGTATAGAGCTAAACGCCAGAATATCATTTCTGAAGCTGGCATCATATGAGGGAACCAGTTCGTCAGGGTCTATCAGGGACCTCATCGGCTGGAATGAGGATGTGCAGGGAAAGACAGTGGTGGTGGTTGAGGATATCGTTGACACAGGAAACACACTCGAACTGGTTGTAGGCGGATTGAAAGTGCGGAAAGCGGGTGATATAAGGGTTGCAACACTCCTGCTGAAACCTGATGCCTACAGGAAGGATATTGGGGTAGATTATTCAGGTTTTAAGATTCCGAACGACTTCGTGGTAGGATATGGACTCGATTATGACGGACTCGGAAGAAACTTACCGGCTATTTATTCAATAGTTACAGATTAAAAACATTCAATATGCTCAATTTCTTGATTTTCGGTCCTCCTGGATCGGGTAAAGGCACTCAGTCGGTTCGCCTTGCTGAGAAATACAATCTTCTCCATCTCTCTACGGGAGATATGCTTAGGGCAGAGATATGTTCGGGCACCGATCTTGGCAACATGGTTAAGGGTTTGATGGACAAGGGAGAGCTGGTGCCTGACGAGGTGGTGGTAGAGATGATCTCAGCCAAAATCGATTCTGAGAAATCAAAGGCAGGTTTTCTCTATGACGGATTTCCGCGGACGGTCGACCAGGCGGTGTCACTCGAGAGGATGCTTGAAAGTAAAGGCATGAAGATTAATGCAATGCTATCACTTAATGTTGAACACGAAGAGCTTGTCAGGAGACTGATGGGTCGCGGGGCATTGTCAGGAAGATCTGACGATCAGGATATTAATGTAATAGAAAACAGAATTGAGGTGTACCGAAGCAAAACAGAACCACTTGCCTACTACTTCAGGAGTAAAAACCTCTACAGGGAGATAGAGGGGATGGGTCCTATTGAATCAATTTTCGGGAGACTCTGCTCTGCAATTGAGGAAACGATGTAAGGAATGCGCCACATTGACGACCTGTAGCCAGGGAGAAACTAAACTGGTCAATGTTCAGAAGAAACCAATTATAACAGCAAGCTAATGTCAGGCTCCAACTTTGTCGATTATGTAAAGATATTCTGCCGGTCGGGTAACGGTGGACGGGGTTCGGCCCATTTCCGCCGCGAAAAGTTTATTCCCAAGGGAGGCCCCGACGGTGGCGACGGAGGCAGGGGAGGCCACGTAATCGTCAGGGGGAATGACCAGCTCTGGACCCTGATACATCTTAAATACCAGAGACACATTTTTGCAGAGCATGGCAAACCCGGTGCAGGTGCTCTGAAAACCGGAGCCGATGGCAGCGATGCAGTCATTGAGGTTCCTCCTGGCACAGTGGCAAAGAATGCTGAAACCGGCGAAGTGATGTTTGAGATAACCAGCCATGGTGAGGAGAAGATTATTGCCCGCGGAGGCCGCGGCGGACTGGGCAATGACCATTTCAAGTCGGCAACCAACCAGACTCCCAGGTATGCTCAACCAGGTGAGCCGGGTATAGAAGACTGGTTCATTCTTGAACTCAAGATATTGGCCGATGTCGGCCTCGTGGGCTTTCCGAATGCAGGCAAATCAACACTCCTGTCGGTTATCTCTGCCGCAAAACCCAAGATAGCCGACTACCCGTTCACGACCCTCGTTCCCAACCTGGGAATAGTCAGGTACCGGGGAGACAAATCTTTCGTGGTTGCCGACATACCGGGTATTATTGAGGGTGCTCATGAAGGAAAGGGACTCGGGCACAGGTTCCTGAGACATATTGAAAGGAATTCGATACTTCTCTTCATGATTCCGGTAGATACGTCAGATATCAGGAGTGTTTATGACATACTTATAAATGAGTTGAGAATGTACAATCCTGAACTGCTTGACAAAAAGCGTGTTCTGGCTATCACCAAGTGCGATATGGCAGACGATGAGATACTTGAAGCTACATCTCCTCTGCTGCCTCCAGTGCCTGCGGTCTTCATTTCGTCAGTCTCAGGAAAGGGCATCGACAAGCTGAAAGATACGCTATGGCGTGCATTGACGGCATATTAAACGGGAAATCATGTTGGAACAACTTGACAAGCAGCTTTTTCTATTCCTGAATTCCATCAACTCACCATTCTGGGACGAGGTGATGTGGCTCGTGACATCGAAGATGACCTGGGTGCCTCTCTATCTGTTTATGCTCTACCTGTTTATAAGAGATCACCGCCGCAAGGCCCTGGTCATTTTCCTCTTTGCAGTGGCCGCCGTCACACTCAGCGACCAGATATCGGTTCACGCTTTCAAGGAGGTTTTCCAGAGACTGAGGCCCAGCCGCGAGGAGGAGTTTGCCGACATTATACACCTTCTGAGGGGAAGGAAAAGCGGCATGTATGGATTTGTATCATCACACGCTGCCAATTCCTTTACCATTGCAATTTTCTCTCTCAGGCTGATACGCCGCCGCTGGTATACCATTTCAATCATTTTTTGGGCGGCTGCTGTTTCATATTCAAGGGTTTATGCAGGTGTCCACTACCCTGGAGACATCATCGGGGGCGCAGCCCTCGGTATTCTTATCGGATATGTAATGTATCGGGCCTATGATTATACAGACCGCAGGCTGCTGTCAGAAAGAGCCTGGTTTAATAAAAAAGCACAGAGCACGGGGCACGGGGCGCAGGGCTGAGGATTTCAGATTTCAGATAAACGATTTTCGATTTCAGATTTGAAAAAAACCAGAAACCAGAAAAAATGCTTTGCATCAACCTTCATACCACCGACCCCTTCTTTAACCTTGCACTTGAGGAGTATTACTTCAGGAAAAGGACAGAAGACTTCTTCATTGTCGGCATAAATGACCCATCGGTGATTATCGGCAAGCACCAGATTGCCAACGAGGAGATAAATAATCAGTTTGTCGCTGAGCGGAATATTCCCGTAATAAGGCGTATCAGCGGCGGCGGTACCGTATATCACGACCGGGGCAATGTGAACTTCACCTTTATAACAAGTAGTGAGTCGGGGTCACAGGTAGACTTCAGGAGGCATACCGAGCCTGTAACCGGTTTTCTCAATTCGCTAAAGGTGGAGGCAAGCCTTGAAGGTAAGAACGACATACGAACCGGTGGACTGAAGATCTCCGGAAACGCCGGCCATGTCTTTAAGAACCGTGCCCTTCATCATGGAACCCTGCTTTTCAACGCTTCGCTAACCGACCTTCGTGACTCGCTGCTGATGACAAAAGGCCAGTATGTCAGCAGGGCCGTTGCTTCGAACCGCACTTCGGTTACCAACCTGTGCGATCTGCTGCCGGAGATTCACACAGCGGAAGAGCTTAAGTCAGAACTCTTCAACTTTGTCATGAAAATCTTGCCCGGCGCGGGGCAATCTCAGCCCGACGCTTCAGAGACAGAGGCTATCAGAACCCTCGCCGAAACCAAATATCATTCATGGGAGTGGAACTTTGCCTACAGTCCGCCTTACCGATTCATTAACCGTTTCAGGTTCAGGGAGAGAATGCACTGCTGCGATATAACCGTTAAGGATGGCAGGATAGCCAATTCTCAGATAACCGGAAGTACCTTGCTCGATAATCCGGGCAGGGAGATGAGGGGGTTGAGGCATTATTTCGACGACATTGAGGCCTACTTCAGGTCGCTGTTTCCCGGTGAGGAGCGTGGATTGACACTAAACTTCTTCTGACCTGAACAAAGGTCATTGGTTCGGATACCAATCTACCGGTATTGCCGCTTTCAGTTTTTTTATAATTTTAGAGTCTTTAAAGTAGCCTGTCATAAATGCTATGGACAAGATTCGTTCTGCTTTCACATGGGTTTGGGGTATTGGGTTCATCGCACTGATGTTTCCGGTTACCTGTATCATTTGGTTTGTTACCTATCCTTTTGACACTGACAGAAGGCTGGCACACCGGTTTCTCAGGTTCCAGGGATGGTTTCTTACCCATACCATCCCGCTGTGGAGCTTCACCATTGAAGGAAAGGAGAAGATCAGGCGCAATCAGGCGTATGTAATTATTAGCAACCATCAGTCTATACTCGACATCCTTCTTCTCGACAATATCAGAGGCGACTACAGGTGGATATCAAAGGTTGAGAATTTCAGGGTTCCGATTCTGGGTATCAGCATGCGAATGGCGAACTATATCAGCATCGACAGAGGGAAGAAAGACAGTGCGGTCAGGATGCTGGAGGAGGCGCGGCAATCACTTGAAAGGAATATCTCAATAATGATGTTTCCTGAGGGAACCAGATCGAAAACGAAAGAACTGCTGCCTTTCAAACTGGGGGCCTTCCAGCTTGCGCTAAGGGCTGACAAGCCAATTCTGCCAATAGTTGTCGATGGAACCGGGGCCGTGCTGCCAAAGCACGGATACACATTCTCGAGCGGTCATAAGCTACGGGTGAGAATACTTGATCCGGTCTTTCCGGGTGCGTTCGGAACCGGCGATGCTGAGGAGATGGCCCGC
>CAYUOS010000012.1:0-36368 GCA_964446435.1 uncultured Rikenellaceae bacterium
CCTATTGGTGTTCTGATTGCATCACAGATATATGCTTCTCTCATGATAGTGCTTTTTCAAGTTCCGGTTTGATGAATCTGAATCCTCTGAGAAACCCTTCAGACAGCCTGTCAACCTCTTTCTGAGTAAGGACTGTAGAAAACATGCACGAACAGGTGTTGATGAGCATTATTTTCTCCTGATGATACATAAAGTCGAGAAGTTTATTGACCAGTTGTGATATCTGGGGCGGCTGATAAGCCTGACGGTAGGTAGTAGGTGGATTCGGGCTTAGATGAATCCTGAACATTGATCCTGCCCCTGTTATTGAAACCGGAACATCTGCTTCACGAATAGCCTCCTTAATTTGATGGATCGCTCTTGCTGTAAGTTCATTTAACCTGCTTACACTGTCGCGGTCAAAGAATTCCATCGCTATACGGCCGGCTGTTGTGGTAATCGGGTTGGCACTGAATGTACCTGAATGTGGAAATAGTATTTTGGGCTCACTCGGATCCAATACCTTCATGACATCACTTCTGCCTCCAAATGCTCCGACAGGAAACCCACCTCCGATGATCTTTCCAAAAGCTGTCATATCAGGCTTGACACTATATCTCTCCTGCGCTCCTCCGAATCCGGTTCTGAAGGTTACAACCTCGTCGAACACCATCAGAGCCCCGTTTGCCCTGGTCCATTTATAGATCGCCTCAATAAACTGATCTGTTGCAGGAACCAGTCCAACACGATGGGGGATAGGGTCGAGGATAACACAGGCAATTTCTTTTGCGTTGGCCTCGAGAATTGAAATCGTCTTTTCAATGTCGTTAAACGGGAAAATAATGACATCATTCAGTACACCCTGAGGTGTGCCTTTAGCCAGGGCAACACTTTCAGGACTGTTAATATCACCCCAGTTTGACGGGTTTGATGTCTGACTCACCTCAGCATAGTCATAGGTACCGTGATATGCACCCTCAGATTTCGCTATTTTAGGCCTGCCGGTGAATGCACGGGCTGCCTTGATCATCGCCATAACGGCCTCGGTTCCCGAATTCGTGAATCGTATTTTCCCTACACTCTCAACCCTTTCGCAGAGAAGCTCGGCAAAACGCACCTCCGATTCGGTAGCCAGTGTGTAGGCTGTTCCTTTTCTCAGCTGGTCGATAACTGCATCAACAATAGGGGGGAAAGCATGGCCGTGAATCAATGATGCCATGTTGTTGGCAAAATCTATTCTCTCAACACCTTCAACATCAATTACATGACAGCCTGAGGCATTTGCGGCATAGAATGGGTGTGGTTTGTGAAAGACCGTGTTTCGGCTTACACCACCTGGAATAACCTTGCAGGCTGACTCATAGAGTTTTTCCTGCAGGCTCTTCATTTCAGCAGATTTCTCGGGGATTGTTGACATAACGTATGGAAAATAATCAGAAGTTGAACTTAAATTATAGCAGATCAGGAAAAAATAAGCCTGGCACCTGTGTTCTGCTGCAGGAATTCGGGGGTAACCCCCTGGGCCATCCTTCTAACCACAAGGCCATTGGCAGTAACGTCTATCACAGCATAATTGGTGTAGACTCTTGTTACGACACCCTTCCCTGTTAGCGGATATGTACAGTTTTCAACTATTTTCGGTTCTCCTGTCTTGGTTGTGTGCTGAGTTATTACGAAGATAGTTGGTACACCCTCCACAAGATCCATGGCACCCCCAACAGCGGGGATAGCGTTTGGCTCACCTGTCGACCAGTTTGCAAGGTCTCCCTTTTCGGAAACCTGGAATGCACCGAGAACACAAATGTCGATATGACCGCCTCTTACCATGGCGAAACTATCGGCATGGTGAAAGAAGCTTGCTCCCCTGATGGCTGTTACAGGCCTCTTGCCGGCATTGATGAGTTCATCATTCTCTTCCTCAGGAGTTGGTGATGGACCGACACCAAGCAGTCCGTTTTCAGTATGAAAAATCGCTTCGCGTCCCTCAGGAATGTAGTTGGCAACCAGCTCCGGCATTCCAATCCCCAGATTCACATAAGATCCGTCAGGGATGTCCTCGGCAATCATTCCTGCCATATCCTCACGACTCCACTCTATTAACTCAACATTCATGGGTACCTCCTCTTTTCCTTAATAAGCACATTCTCACTAACAGGGTTCGGGATATGAACCACTTTCCTGACAAATATACCGGGTGTTACCACTATCTCAGGATCTATTTCTCCTGCCTCGACAATCTCAGATGCCTGCACAATTGAGGCTTTTGCAGCCATACACATAACAGGTCCGAAATTTCTCGCGGTCTTATTGAACAGCAGGTTCCCGTAACGATCTGCAATTCTGCACTTCACAAGGGCAAAATCAGCCTTGAGCCCATATTCCATCACATACTTACGGCCACCGAATTCACGCACCTCCTTGCCTTCCTGCAGAGGCGTGTTTACAGAGGTTGGAGTGTAGAATGCAGGGATTCCTGCTCCGCCAGCCCTTATCCGCTCTGCGAGAGTACCCTGAGGAACCAGTTCAAGTTCAATTTCTCCCTTGCAGTATAACTCCGGGAACACAACTGACTGTGCTGTTCTGGGAAATGAGCATATCATCTTTCTTACCTGCCTGTTCTCTATCAATGCAGCCAGTCCGATATGTCCGTTTCCCGTATTGTTGCTGACAACCGTAAGATCACGTGCTCCATGGTCTATCAAGGCGTGAATCAGCTCAATAGGGCTACCCGCCTCACCAAACCCGCTTATCATTACCGTTGCACCATCAAAAATTCCTGAGACAGCCTCCTTAGGTGAGGCGACAATTTTGTTTATCATGTCTGGTTATTTTGCCTTAGCGCTTCTTTCTGCCTGTCTCTATAGTTTCGTGAAGCTTATTCTCGATTTCAATCAACTCATCTTCGTAGAAATGTTTTTCAGCTCCATAGGGCTTAAGGTTGGCGATGGTGTTTTCCTTCTCGTCATAATGTGTAAGGTAAACTTTGTCCATCCATGCCATATTGCGTCCTTCATTGAATTTGAGCGCAAAGAGTTTCTCACCATTGAGTTCAACTGTTCCGAGCAGAGAAATCTTTCCGGCAGAAGACGTCATTGTAATATAGCGGGAAGGCCTGTTAATCGAGGCCAGTGACCTGTATACGAGGCTGAACACCTTGTCAATCTGGGCGATTGGCTGGGTGAAATAGTGATGCTCACCGGTCGGGCGGGCGCAGTACATCGAATGAAAGCCGACACCGAGCATTGCAAACAGGTTACCAAGGTCAATCCAGTTCTTTGCCGACTTCTCAACATCAACCTCACCATTATCTTTCTGAAACAGACTTATGTGGTTCATGATGGGACTCTGGCTCTTGACTGTTGCTCCATGCTCCTTCAGACGACGGATTGCTGCTATGGTGCTTGGATTCATCAGTTCTCTGGGGGTTGAGAAATGTGACATGAAAACAAGTTGTATTCCGTTGTCGTAAAGCCTGCGGAAAAGTTTCAGCATTCCGTTGTATTCGGGTGAAATAATAAGCTCAGGATGATATGTCAGAACCCTGGTACCCAGTCTGATAGTCCTGATATGATTCAGTTCAGGATCTTCAATCACCGGAACGATGTACTCGAGAAACCTCTCTTCTCTCATGAAACCTGCATCACCACCTGTTATAAGCATGTCGGTAACTTCCTTATGCTGTCTCAGGTAACCATGTATCTCACTAACATTCTTCTGGATGAACATATCTTCATCACCTCGTACCTGCGCATGCCTGAAGCAGTAGTTGCAAAATGCAAAGCAATTTTGTGTGTCAGCATCGAAAATGAGCTTGCATTGGGGGTACTTGTGCTGGCTGCCCTCAACAACCTCGATTTCACCATCTTCATTAATATAAGTTGGTTTATTCAGCTTCTGCTTTCCATCATGAGGATTTGTCTCCCTGATATAGTCTCTGATCAGTCTTTCCCTCTCTTCTTCTGAGGTTGTGTTCAGGTAAGCTTTTGTAATATCAGCCCTGACCATTCCGGGCTGAGGGAAAACAAGCTGAAAAACTGAATCTTTGGCAAAATTTGACCAGTTAATTGTATTAAGAACATGCTTGGTTGCCATGAACCGGTAAATACGAATAAAAAGCTCCCTTTCTTCGAGATGACCGATTTCTATACCATGCTGCTGGAGTATCGTTACTATCTCACGAAAACCCTTCAGTCCTGAATAATGCTTCTTGTCATTGAACAGGAAGGATGCTTGTTCCTTGAAACCAGAGTATTCCGGAAAAGCTGAATGAAGACGATTAATGAGCCCCAGGGGAAGCAGGTCTTCCTTGAGTATTATTTCCTTTGTTTCTCCGGAATAGTGAAACCTTTCGAATAATACCTCTCTCTTTTCATTTGTTATTAACTGATTCATTTTCTTGATATTGTTTATATTTTTGAAACGACTATCATATAATCGCTGTTATTAAATCAGGTAGAATAAAGAATCGCGGATATTACTCCCGGTGCCGATTTAGAAAGTGCAAAATTATATAAAAAAAGCGGTATCTCTTCAGATTATGATGTCAAAATTATCAGCATCGTGCCACGCAGGAAACTTCTGCCTGAAATCGTTCAGTTCCTTCAGATTATGATATCAAATTCATCAGCATCCTGCCAGACCGGGAACTTCTGCCTGAATTCGTTCAGTTCTTTGAGATCAAGACTTTCGGTAATCACCTCTTCAACTCCCTCACGTGCTTTCTGCATGATTTTTCCTCTTGGACTGACAATCATTGATTCGCCGGAGTAGAGGAGTCCATTCCCATCGATGCCTGTGCGGTTGACTGCAGCCACATAGCACTGATTCTCAATTGCTCTTGCCATCAGCAGCTTTTCCCATACCTCGCGTCGGGCTGATGGCCAGTTGGCGACAAGGAATATTGCATCATAGTCATTGCGGTTGCGCAGCCAGACGGGAAACCTGAGATCATAGCACACAGCAAGCAGTATCCTGAGCCCTTTATCAGAGATTACCACCCTCGCTGTTCCGGGGGCATAATTGTTGCTCTCCCTTTCCAGGAAGAACAGATGTCTTTTATCATACCATTCTAATCTGCCGTCTGAGAATGCCCATATGAAACGATTGAATGCCATTCCTTTCTCAATGACAATAAGGCTGCCGCCAACTGAAACACCGGCCTCAACTGCAATCGTTCTCATCCAGTTAACAGTATATCCATCAAAATCCTCACCGAATTCAGATGAATTCATTGTAAAGCCCGTTGTGAACATTTCAGGAAGGAGAACGGCATCTGTCTGACCGGCTTTATCTCTGATTACTTTTTCAAATAATTCCAGATTCGAAGTCCGGTACTCCCAGTGGGGATTAGCCTGTGCGAGTGCAACTCTGTACTTGGTCATTTCTTATGGTTATTATTTATACTCATCAAACTAAGCATTATCGTGATACCTTCCATTTTTGCAGCATACTATCGGAAATGATGAGGAACAATGCAACACCTACTGCAACATATGTGTTATCGGGAAATCTGGTCTCACCGGGCAGTAATTCCGTGTATCTGGCTGCTTGTGACAGCAGAATATTTATCACGACAGCTACGGTTCCTCCTATAAAGGCTGCCCGGGCACCGGAGGGAGTGATAAAACCTGAATTGTAGATTCCCATCATTATCACAATAGCACCAATAGCCCTGATACCATAGGAAATATACGCAGTATCGAGAATGGCTCCATCTTTTCCAAGCCACGCCAGCGGTACTGTTACAAGGTTAACGAGAATAACAAGCCTTCGGGCAGTTGAGACTATGTTTTTATCAGCAGCTGCAGGATTGACTATTCCATGATAAATATCCTTCGTTGCGATTGTAACAACTGCAAAGTTCACGGGACCAACTGTTGAAAGGATTGCTGCCAGTATGCCTGCGAGAGCAATACCGCCGAGGAAGGGATGTATGAATTCGGGTGTGGTCATCAGGAGAGGAAGTATCATTTTTGGGTTCATGGCCGTTGTATCGATAAATACTCCTGTTCTGGCTATCAGACCCAAAACGGCAACCATCAGTCCGAATGGTGCAATTATGAAGGCAGAGGCTATTGCGGCCCTTTTGGCGGTACTGACATCCCTGGCGGCAAAGATAGGCTGAATGCTTGCCTGGCCTGCCATTCCCCCAAGAACGCCTCCAATTATCAACATCCATGCGTAACCTGCTCTGTCGCTGAAGGGATTCCACAGGTTTTCCGGTGAACCCAGATCAACCAGCCTCTGGTGGAGTGCAGAAAAGCCTTCAAGATCAATAATTCCCGAGACAGTTGCAATGCCCAGTCCGACGAACATAACTGAAACATGAACAATACCAGTTACTGCAATGGCATGCATTCCTCCTGAATAGGTATATACTGTAATTACAAATGCAGAGGTCAGGACAGCCCATAGCCAATCATCACCCGGAATAAAGGGAAGCGCGACCAGCCTTGCAAGTTCAGTCTCAAAGAGTGTGGCAATTACTGAGGCGCAGGTCTGCAACTGAACGAAGGCAAGAACAATATAGGCAAACAGAAATGCTATTGCCGATATTGATGCAGTCTTCCTTCCAAATATAAGCCGGATCATTTCGCTAACCGTGTGCACACTGTTCCTTCTGTAATGCGAGGCAACCGTAAATCCGATGATTACCATTCCTGTTGCGGTACTTATATTATATAATATAGGTTGCATTGTTCCTGACAGAAATGCTTTTTCGCTTACCCCAATGGTGCTCATGCCTCCAAGCCATTCGGCTGCTACCACTACAGAACATGCAATCAGTCCCAGATTTCGGCCTGCGACCAGGTAATCGGCCGCTGATCTTCCGGCAATCCTTCTGGTAAACAGTGATACCAGTGTAGTCAGGGTGAAATATGCCAGAATTACAATCAGGTAGGTTGACATAGGTTCTTCTCAGGGAGGGATTCTGCGAATTCAATCAGCTGATCAAAAGTCTGCCATGAATGAAAAAGATAATGAGGCTGAGGAAGCACAGCACAGGTGGTGTCATGGACTTTTTTCCAGTAAGCCAGGAGGTTTGATGTCGGGAAGATACGGTCGTTCTTGCTGATTAATGCAACATCCCACCTGAAGCTGGTTTCTCTCTGCTCCATTATTCTGTTATACAGCCATCTTAGTTCATCAGATAGCGATTTAACCTTTCTTGATGGAATCCTGTCACTATTTGCAAGGTAGGTGTTTTTGTCCCCGAACATTCTCAGATAGAACTTAACCATGTTCATGTCTGTGATGCTGTTAAGTGTCTTTTCAAATTCTGACAGGGGTATTCCATAAGTGTCATCTGCCGGGAGAGGAGTGCCATTGATTGCAATAGTGAAATCGGGTCTTATGCCGGTCTTGCCGATAAGGTATTCAGCTGCCCAGACCCCTAGCGACCAGCCAATTAAGGTTATCCTGTTGTAACGTTTCATCTCTGGCAGTACCAAAGGCTCATCGGCTGAGTAGTTGTAAAAGAGTATGAAATCAGATTCCTCACTGCACAGAGGTGTGAATGCCCTCTCGTCATTACCCCAACCTCCGTAAACAACCGTCAGTCTGTCGTTCTTTTCCCTTCTCCTGATATATGTCTTCATCCGGGGTTATTAACCACAAAACTTTGCAAAGATAAACAATATGGGAATGGTTGATCAATTTACTTCAGGCAGGGGAAAAAAGAGAGAGGAGAGAGGGTGTTTCTGGCATTTAGGGAGCGGGCTTAATTTTGAGATAATCCCGGAATCTACTGTCTGATAAAGAAGGAACTTTGTTAAGCTGGCACTTACAAAGTGTCCCAATGTGAAAGTCAATGTCTGCAATACAATCCTGAAAGTACCAAAAACTCCCTGGTTCTCCTCTTTCAACGAACCAAAAGGTTCAGATACAAATATAAGCCATACGATTTCAAAAACCAAGTGTTTGGAGGAAAAAAAAATATGCTTTTAAGAATCTCATGATTTCGCAAAAGAGAAAAGACATGGTTTAGGTTCATTTATAAATATTTGCTACTTTTAAGGGTTTCTTTATTTTTTTAATATGGTTGCAGAGCTTGAAACTATCAATTTTGATGAAAAGAGTGGTTTTCGTGCTTCCTGGCTTGATGGGAAGGGAGGATACTGGCATTTCCATCCTGAGTTCGAACTTGTGCTGAACCTCAAGAGCAATGGAACAAGGATTATCGGTGATAACGTTGAATTGTTTGACCATTATGAGATGACCCTGGTGGCAGGGAATGTGCCTCACTCATGGAACCACTACAGGAATGCCGGAGAACTGCCTCAGGAATACGGAATAGCATGTCATTTCAGCTACGAAGCACTGGGCGAAAGCTTTCTCAATCAGCATGAGATGACTTCCTTCAGAGAGCTTCTACAAGAGGCTGAAAGAGGAATTGCCTTTTCAGAAGCAGATGCAAGACTGGCAGAACCCTTTTTAAGAAGAATGATTGCAACGACAGGTATGGAAAAGATGGTTGCCTTCTTTTCAGTTATGAACATACTGTGCTCATCAGACAGACGCAGACTGTTGTGTACAGAAAACTACATGGTTGCTTTTGATCATCCGGCCACTAACAGAATGAAGGATGTCTATACCTATATCAGGGAGAATTACCGCAGGCAGATTACACTTAAGGATGTGTCTTCTGTAGCAAACATGAGCCCAAATGCATTCGGCAGGTACTTCAGGAAGAACAGCGGTGCCGGCCTGACTGAATATATTAACCAGGTGAGATCAAACAGAGCCTGCTACCTTCTGCGTGAGACAGACGAAAATGTATACGATATTGCCAGAGATTGCGGTTTTAACAGCATCTCCAATTTCAATAAACAGTTCAGAAAGTTCAATTCAGTAACGCCGAGTGAATACCGCGATCATTATCGTTAGACCGCTGTTTATGCCAAAAGTATTATACCGGCAGTCTTCAATTCAGACGGCCGATAGAAATTAATAAAATTTTGATACATTTGCAGCCGAATCAGGTTCCGTAGCTCAGTTGGATAGAGCAACAGCCTTCTAAGCTGTGGGTCACAGGTTCGAATCCTGTCGGAATCACAAATGGGGAAACCTCCTCTCTGATATGAAGCGTGCAATATTCACTTTTCTTCTGTCGCTTGCTGTTGTTTCAGCATACTCTGCGCCAAAATCCAATACACAGACTGAAATCTATCTCCTGACGATTCTTCCCGGTAATGAGATTTATTCAATCTATGGCCATAGTGCTCTTCGCATAGTTATTCCCGAGAGAAATTTCGACCAGGTATTCAACTGGGGTGTTTTTGACTTCAATACTCAGAATTTCGGTTACAAATTCGCAAGAGGCCGCCTGAATTACATGCTGGCAGTCTATACGTATGACAGGTTTTTACAGGAATACTTCCTCGAGCAGAGGACAGTGTTTTCTCAGCGGCTGAATCTTGAGCCTGCCGAAAAGGAAAGATTGATTGAGCTTGCCTTTGACAACCTTAAACCTGAAAATATCCTTTACCTGTACGATTTCTTTTATGATAATTGTGCCACCCGCATCAGAGATATCATAATTAAGTCCCTTGATGGTTCTCTATCGGTTCCTGAATCCAGGCGACGCGAAACTCCTACCTTCAGAGAACTCATCGACAAATATCAGAAACCCTACAGATGGCTCGATCTGGGAATTGATCTGCTGCTGGGAATACCTGCCGACAGCAAAGCCTCGGCCATGGAACAGATGTTCCTTCCTGATTATCTGATGTCAAACCTTAGCGAAGCTTCGGTAGTCAGAAAGTCGGGTTCTGAGCCACTTCTTGAGGAACCGGAGACAATCTTTGATTTTGAACCATCTGCCGTAACACGGAACCGGTTCTCATCTCCCATGTTTGTATTATGGGGTCTGCTTGCACTGATTTTGATCGTCTCTCTATCCAATATCACCATGAAGTGGATGAGAAGAATAGATATATCCTTGTTTACGGTCTTTTCGATTCTTGCAGTACTGATCTTCTTTATGGTCTTCATGACTGACCATGGTGCCACAAAATGGAACCTTAACATTATATGGCTAAGTCCCATTGTAGTTGCCTCCCTGATTCAGCTTGTACTGAATGTAAGGAAACCCTACTGGTATCGTATCAATCTATACATTACCGTACTCTTTCTTGTTACAGCCCCGTTTCTTCCACAATCGATCAACAGATACCTCATACCTGTCATAATGATTCTGATCGTGCGGCTATTCTTTCTGTCAAGGTTCGGAAAACCGGTTGAATAGAAACGTCTCTTACCTTACCAGCCTGGTCTTTTAACATAACTTTAACACTCTTTAATACACAGTTAGAAGTTAAGATGTTTCTTTTGTGTCAGCAATTCAGAATACAATATTCTGTTTGTGGAACACAGGGAAACATAATAAATTCATTTAATATGGAGCAGACTTCTGATATCAGGAAACTTAACGAGAAAATTGAAGCTGAGAGCGCATTAATTGACATTATCAGGTCTGAGATGAATAAGGTCATTATCGGACAGAAGCATCTGACTGATACCCTTCTGATAGGATTGCTTACTAATGGACATATACTTATTGAGGGGGTTCCTGGATTAGCCAAGACACTGGCCATCAGAACCCTGGCATCGATAATTGATGCCCGTTTCAGCAGGATACAGTTTACTCCTGACCTCCTGCCTGCAGATCTTATCGGAACAATGATATACAGCCAGAAAAGGGAGGAATTCCTTGTCAGAAAAGGACCAATATTTGCAAATTTCATTCTTGCTGATGAGGTTAACAGATCTCCGGCAAAGGTTCAAAGCGCATTACTTGAAGCAATGCAGGAGCGCCAGGTTACCATAGGAGACCAGACCTATCAGCTTGATGACCCCTTTATGGTTCTGGCAACCCAGAACCCTATTGAGCAGGAAGGTACCTATCCGCTTCCTGAAGCACAGGTAGACAGGTTTATGATGAAAGTCCTTATCACTTATCCAGGGCTTGAGGAGGAGAAGCTGATTGTAAGAGAAAATCTTGCGGCTGAATTCCCTGCGGCCAATAAGGTTCTGTCGATAAAAGACATAATTAAGGCAAGGGGTGTGGTAAGGGAAGTTTACATGGATGAAAAGATCGAAAACTATATTCTCAGCATTGTATTTGCAACACGTGAGCCAGAGAGATACGGGCTGGCGGGAATCAAGCCAATGATATCATACGGATCATCACCAAGAGCCTCAATAAACCTTGCACTCGCGGCAAAGGCATATGCTTTTATCAGAAGAAGGGGGTACGTGGTTCCCGAAGATGTCAGAAGCGTCTGTTATGACGTAATGCGCCACAGAATCGGACTTACCTATGAAGCGGAAGCAGAGCTGGTTACTACTGATGCAATAATAACAGATATTCTGAACAGTGTTGAGGTTCCTTAAAATATTAACACTGAGTCTGATACTGCTTTCGTCAGTCTTTGTCCCTAATTCCAGGGCACAGAACTTTGTGGGCGTTAATGAAGGTGAGATAGTGAAGAGTATGGATAAGTCAATGCCCTCATTTACAAGGCAAAAGGGTGTGGTTAACGAGACATGGAATTATCTTAAATATGAGTCACGTGACGGTTTGCAGACCCTGCTTTTCTTCCTCGACAATAAGGGCAGGTGCACCGAGGTAAGACATATCTTCGACAGAAGCCTTTATTCCGAGAAGGTAAGCTTCAATAATGAAAAATACAGGCGAGTTAGCGATAATAGCTGGATTGAAATAAAAGGCAGGAAAGAGTTCTCAATTACTCTGACGGATGATACCTGGTTCTATACTATGAGAATACGGGAAAAGGAAAAACGATAAGGAATTGGAAGCAACAGACCTCATAAAAAAGTTACGAAAGATAGAGATCAGGACGAGAGGACTGAGCCGACAGGTCTTTGCAGGTGAGTATCACAGCGCTTTCAAGGGCAGGGGTATCGCATTCAGTGAAGTCAGGGAGTACATCTATGGAGATGATATAAGAAGCATCGACTGGAATGTTACTGCCAGGTTCAATCATCCCTTTGTAAAGGTTTTTGATGAAGAGAGGGAACTGACCGTCATACTGATGATAGATGTCAGTGGTTCAGGAGCATTCGGAACAGAATCAAAGTTCAAGAAGGATCAGATTACCGAAATAGCAGCTCTTCTTTCATTCTCTGCCATATCAAATAACGACAAGATTGGTGTTGTTTTCTTCTCTTCAAAGGTCGAGAGGTTCATCCCACCCAAAAAGGGACGAACACACATCCTGAGGGTGATTCGTGAGCTCCTCGATTTCGTGCCTGAAGACAGAAACAGCTCACTCGACGAGCCTCTCAGGTTTATCACCAATGCAATCAAGAAGAGATCAATTGTGTTTATCATTTCAGATTTTCTGGTTCCTGATTTTGAGAAGCCATTGAGGATAGCGTCAGGAAAACATGATGTGGTAGCAGTAAGGGTTTTTGACAAGGCTGAAATGAAGATGCCTGATATTGGTTTTATAAAGGTAAGGGATACAGAGACCGGTTCTGAGTCGTGGGTCGACACTTCATCGGCAGAAAACAGGAGGAAATATGCAGACTGGTGGACAGATAATTCAGAACGGTTAAAGGTTGTTTTCAGCAAATGCGGGGTTGATGCAGCCTCCATAAGCACCTCAGATGATTACGTTAAGCCACTGATCAATCTATTCAAGCGGAGATGATGAGACGGAAGGAGATAGTTCTGATATGTTTTATCGCCAGCCTTTTTGTCTTCGGCGGCAAAAGGGCCAATTCCCAGGATGTCAGAGTCAGTACTGATCCTGACACTGCTACTATTCTGATCGGAGATCAGATTTGGTTCAGCGTATTAATTGAGAAGCCGGTCGGCCTTAAGGTTGAACACTCCCGTTTACGTGACACCATAAAGAAAGACATTGAGATTATAAGGGGTCCGGTTACTGACTCAGCAAGAATCCCTGGCGACAGAGTAGTTGTCAGAGACAGATACCTGATTACTTCATTCGATACAGGCAGATACGAAATACCTCCTTTTTATGCTGAAATAGTAAGTGACGAAGGAATCAAACGATTCTACTCCGATTACAGTTACCTTTCAGTCAGGCGAACAGATATCTCCCCGAAGGATACCACCATGCAGTTTTTTGACATAATTCCTCCTTACAGGGCTCCGATTACTCAGGAAGAGGCGCTGCCATGGGTGCTGATTACGGTAGCATTAGCCCTTCTGGTCTATCTGCTCATTAAATATCTGAAATCAAGGCGGAGGGAGGATCAAGGAAATCTGACGGAAGACCCTGTTGAGGCTGCACATATTCTGGCCTACAGGCGTCTTGAGAGACTTAAGGGAGAGAAGCTCTGGCAAAAAGGAGAATTCAAGGAGTATTATACCCGTTTGACAGAGATACTCCGTGTATATCTTGACATGAGATTCTCAATGAATTCGATGGAATCAACGACATCAGAAATATTGCTGGAGATTGCCAATTACCGGGTTACAGAGGGGGAGGCCTCAGATTCGCTGAAACAGGTTCTTGAACTCGCAGACATGGTTAAATTCGCGAAATTCACTCCAGACTCTTCAGACTGTGAACTCAGCATGGAGATGGCGTGGAGCTTTATATCCATGACCCGGAAGGAAAAGCTGCCCCTAAAGGATAATGACACTTCTGGTCAGAAGGAAGGAGGTGATGGAGAATGACAGGTATTAAATTCGCTCAACCATACTTCCTGCTCTTACTCGGACTTGTGCCATTATTGGTGGCATGGTACATATGGCGCCGCGACCGCAATATGACATCACTGACAATCACAGGCAAACAACAGTTTGAGGGGTTCAGGAAATCATTCAGGCATTTCCTTCGTCATCTCCTTTTTATTTCAAGGCTTATATTATTAATACTGATCACACTGATTCTGGCGCGGCCACAATCAACTGACCGGTGGCAGAATGTCTCAACAGAGGGTATTGATATTATGCTCGTTATTGATATTTCGGGCAGTATGCTTGCGCAGGACTTCAAACCAGACAGGATAGAGGCGGCAAAGAATGTAGCGACAGAGTTTATCGCCGGGAGGCCATATGACCGCATGGGTCTGGTGGTTTTCAGCGGGGAAAGCTTTACCCAGTGTCCTTTGACAACTGACCATGCAACCTTAATAAATCTGCTCAGGGAGATTAAAAGCGGAATGATTGAAGACGGCACTGCCATCGGAATGGGAATTGCAACAGCGGTAAACCGTCTTAAGGATTCTGATTCAAAAAGCAAGGTGATAATACTGCTCACAGACGGAATCAACAACCGTGGAGCAATAGACCCTTTGACTGCAGCAGACCTTGCTTCCACATTCAACATTAAAGTCTATACAATAGGAGTAGGATCGATAGGTAACGCACCCTACCCGGTTCAAACCCCATTCGGAGTACAACTGCGAAATATGCCTGTTGAGATTGATGAAGATATCCTGAAAGATATATCCTCGAAGACCGGAGGAAAGTATTACAGGGCAACAGATAATACTACCCTTTTGAAAATCTACCAGGAAATTGACCAGCTTGAGAAGACGAAAATAGATGTCATGGAGTTCAGCCGCAAGATTGAGGAGTACATGCCCCTTGCAATTGCAGCAGTAATTATACTGCTTCTGGAGACCCTCCTGAGATATCTCGTGATGAAAAACATCTTGAATTTTTGACAGATATGGAATTATTCAGGTTTGCCAATCCCGATAATCTTTACCTGCTGCTGGCGCTGCCGGTGACAGCTGCAGCCTGGATATTTGCCAGACACAGGTCGGGAAGACTTCTGAGGAATTTTGGTCACGACTCAATGGTGGAGAAGCTGACACCAGACAGATCATATGCAAGGCCTGCCATAAAACTACTGCTTATCACCGTCTCGCTCGCCTTGTTGGTTATAGCCTCAGCGCGTCCGCAATATGGAGCAAGGCTGGAAGAGGTTAAGAAGGAGGGTGTGGAGGTTATCATTGCACTTGACGTCAGCAACTCTATGCTCGCTGCCGACATCAGGCCCAGCAGGCTGGAACGTTCGAAACAGGCTGTCGAGAGGATGGTGGAGGTGCTGGAGAATGACAGAATAGGCCTTATTGTCTTTGCAGGAGACGCTTATATCCAGCTTCCTGTTACTGCAGACTATGCATCGGCAAAAATGTTTCTCTCATCAATCGGGCCGGAAATTGTTCCAAAACAGGGAACAGCAATAGGAGCTTCCATCAACCTTGCAGCAAGATCGTTCTCACCACAGAATGCGGGAAGCCGCGCCCTGATAATCATAACCGACGGAGAGAACCATGAAGACGATCCGGTTGCTGCGGCCAGGGAAGCGATGAAATCCGATATAGTTATTTATACTGTTGGGATAGGCTCTCCTGAGGGTGGCCCGATACCTTTAAATGTTGGAGGCCGTACTGAATTCCTGCGAGACAGCGACGGAAATACTGTAATTACCAGGCTCGATGAGGCTGTTCTTCAGGAGATAGCCTCTGTGACAGGTGGCAAGTATATTCGGGCAACAAATGCAGGACTCGGTCTTAATGAGATTTACACCGACATAGGCAGGATGAGTAAGAGTGATACCGGAGGTAAGGTCTTTACCGAGTATAATGATCAGTTCCAGTATTTTGCCGGAGCAGCCCTTATGCTTTTGCTTATGGAAATCTTGATTATGGATAGGAAAAACAGAAGATTTGGCAATCTTAAGCTGTTTAAAATGAAGATATAGTTTTTAACAGGAGGAGACGTAATATGAAGAGAGGAGTGAAATACAACAGAAGATATCTCCGCACCATCTTCCTTGCGTTACTTTTACTGAATAGCACGGTGGCAACCCTTTTCTCACAGAGTGACAGAAAACATGTAAGGGAGGGTAATCGTGACTACAGGTCGGGGAGGTATGGTGATTCAGAACTCGCATACAGGAGAGCAACGGAAATTCCCAGGGGTACTCCTGATGCCTGGTTCAATCTGGGAAATTCTATTTACAGGCAGCAGAGATTTGAAGACGCTGCCGAATCTTTTCTGAAGAATGCCTCACTGGATGATAATCCGGTAAAGAGGGCAAACAGCTTCTACAATCTTGGCAATTCCCTGCTTAGTGCAGACAGAATTGAGGAGAGTATAGAGGCTTACAAAAACTCACTTAGGCTCAATCCTGATAATGCTGAGGCTAAGTTCAATCTCGCTTATGCCCAGGATATGCTTCGCGAGCAACAGGAACAGAATGAGAGTCAGGGTGATGGTGAAGATAATCAGGAGAGTGATCAGAATAAAAAGGATCAGGAGAGTGGTGACCAGGATAAGAACAGCAATCAGGATGATAGCAGCCAGCAGGAAAAGCCTGACCAGCAGCAGATGTTCCCGAAGGAGGATGCGAGGCGTTTGCTTGAGGCACTCGCTGAGAATGAAAAACAACTTCAGGAAAAGGTGAAGAAGGATAAAGCAGCGGCGGCAATGGTAAGAATTCTTAGAAACTGGTAAAAGGCTATGCGATATCTCTTTTCCATAATGACAGCATTAATGTGGGGTCTTTCTGACGCCCCTGCCCAGGATATCATACTAAGGGTTGAGTATCCGAAGGTTGTTACAATAGGCGAACAGATCAGACTGGTTTACACAGTAAATTCATCGGGAGGAGATTTCATTGCACCACCCTTTGACAACTTCTATAAACTTAGCGGACCAAATACTTCATACAGTTCAAGCACAAGGATAATCAACAACCAGCGGACCACCGAGACATCCTATAGTTATATATTCTACCTTCAGGCAACCCAGGAGGGAAAATTCACAATACCTCCGGCAAGGTACACGAGAGGTGGCCGGACCTATCAGTCTGATGCAGCTGAAATTGAAGTGATAAGAGATGCCTCCGGAAGATCAGCCAGCACACAGGGCTCAAGGCAGGCAGAGTCAGGCCAGGGATCAGGCGAAACCGATATGTTTGTAAGGGTGCTGCTCAGCAAACGGGAGGTTTTTGTCGGAGAACCGGTTGTAGCCACTGTTAAGTTCTTTACCCGTACAGATATATCAGGTTTCAGCGAGATACAATATCCCTCTTTCAACGGGTTTATGAAGGAAGAGATAGAGACTGCCCGGTTGACATCACTTGAAAGGGAGAATATTGATGGTGTTGTCTACGGAACCGGGGTATTTCAAAGGTTTCTGCTATATCCGCAAAGGACAGGAGAAATTGTGATCGACCCTGTAAACCTTACTGTGCTACTAAGGCAGAGAAGCGGAATCTCTGATCCCTTTTTTGGTGACCTGTTTCAGAGTTTTACGAATACTCCAAGGGTTCTGGTCAGTCAACCTCTGACGATAAATGTCAAACCCCTTCCTGAAAACAGGCCCACCGGGTTTACAGGAGCTGTTGGTTCATTCGAAATCAGGTCAGCTGCAGACAAAGATACAATCGCCGTAAATGACGCCGTCACATTAAGAATAAATATCTCAGGGAGAGGTAATTTCAGGCTTGCCGACGCACCGTCAGTCTCTTTCCCGGCAGGTCTGGAGGTGTATGACCCCAAAACTACTACAAATGTCGTAAACAGTGAGTCGGGAACCAGTGGAAACAGAACCTTCGAATATCTCATAATACCAAGATCGCCGGGAGACTTTACAATTCCATCTATTGAGTGGAGCTATTTCGATCCTGCTGGAAATCGTTACAATACAATCTCCACTGCTCCGGTCAGATTCAATGTTGTCAAAGTGTCAGGAGGACAGGCAGGTCCTCAATTATTTACACCACCTGGCAGGGAAGATATCCGTTTTATCGGTCGCGATATACGATTCATCAGGACTGATATGGGAGACTTGCGAAAATCGCATGAGTCGGCATTTTCAGTAAGGTCATTCTATTCAGCCTTCGGATTGCCTTTGATTGTTTTCATGATTATAATACTGGTCAGGCGTGAGCAGGTGAAGCGAAATGCCGACAGGGTAAGACTAATGAACAGGAAGGCCGGAAGAATTGCCGAAAAAAGGCTTAAAACAGCCTCAAAGTACATGAGAAGATCGGAAGATGAGAAGTTCTATGAGGAGGTTCTGAGATCGCTTTGGGGGTATGCTTCAAACAAACTCGGCATTCCGTTGTCAGAATTGTCAGGTATCAGGGCAACCGAGGAGATGAAAAGGAGAGGGGATACATCAGGATTATCGGAAAGACTTCTGGAGATCACCAGCCTTTGTGAAATGGTAAGATATGCTCCGGCAAGCACCGTTGATAATCCGTCATCAGTATTTGAGAGGGCAGCCAGGCTTATAAGGGATATGGAGGAACAGCTTAACTAATCGGGAAGTAATGAAACGGATTTCTGTCATATTATTCTTAATAACAATACTCTCCTTTCAGGTTTTTTCCAACGACATCAGGGAAAGATACCTGAATGGAGTAGAGAATTACGGAAAAGGTGAATACCTCATCGCTGCCGAAATCTGGACAGATCTATACAATGCTGGTTATGACAACTTTGAACTGTTGTACAATCTTGGAAACGCCTTGTTTAAACTTGAGGAAATTCCGATGGCTATCCTGTTTTATCACAGGGCATTGTTAAGGAGACCATGGGATGATGATACCAAATATAATCTCTCAGTGGCCGAGAACCTTACAAGGGACAGATATACTGCTATCCCTCAGATTTTTCTTGTCAGATGGTTCAACTTCTCGGCACTTGCTCTATCTTCATACCGGTGGGCCATTATGGCGGTAACCTGTTTTGTTATGTCGCTGCTACTGATTCTGCTGTTCCTTTTCACCTCAAATTACGGGCTTAAGAGAACCACATTCTGGCTGTCACTGATGCTGATAATACTTTCAGCAACTTCAGTAATGTTGTCGCTGCGTAACGACTCATTGGTTTATAACAGCAAAGAGGCAATTATTCTATCACCGGTCGTTACCGGCAGGAGTGCACCTTCTGACAGCAGTCAGGAGTTGTTTGTAATACATGAAGGACTTAAAGTCAGGACAGGAGAGCAGATAGGAGAGTGGTGTGAGATCAGGTTACCTGACGGTAACAGGGGTTGGGTTCCGGTTTTATCAATAGAGAGATTTTGAGGTTCTGGCTTACTGAAACCTGATATTTGCTATATTTGCCTTTATATCAGCGCAAATATTGATCGAAGATATGAAGAGGATTGTGATTCTCATACTGTTATTGGCTGTAACAATTGGTTCGTGCAAGAAAGGACTCAGCCCTGAAGGCCCGTCTGACATTAGAATAAAGAACCTTACTGATCTGACTTTTGAAGAGATAACGGTTGATACATCCGGGGGTGTAAATGTTTTTGACATAGTTGCCTCACGTGAATACAGCGACTACAAAAGATTTGACAAAGCCTATCCGATAGCAGAAATCACAGTTGTTATTGGCGGGGAGACATATTCAACCGGACCGCAGAACTATAATTACTGGACCGTTTTAGGACAGGGGAAGTTTACATATGAGGTGTTCATTGAAAGCCAGGCGCTGAAAAAACTGAAGATTCAGAGAGTGATACCAGAAGCTCCTTTGGATTAATTTCAGAAAATTTTGAACCTTTTCCTGATCATAATTGTTTAAGGTATAATTGTAATACATTTTGTAGATGATTATGATTGGTTAGGTTAGGTTGTTGAGAGGCCCGCAAGGGCCTCTTCTTCTTTAATTCTATTTCCTACCTTTGTTGTTTTGTGAACCAAAGACAAACACTGATAATCATGCCAGGGAAAACTATCAAGAGTACTCGTGTTCCGATCTACCGGGATTCAGGCTACATACTTAACGACGCAGAGGAGATGCGGAATGCGTTTATATTGGAGGGCAATAACAGAAGAGATCCTGACAATTACATATATTCCCGCTATCGTAACCCTACTGTAGTAGCCGCAGAAGAGGAGATAATGAAAATCGAAGGATCAGGATGGGCACTGCTGACCCAGTCGGGAATGGCGGCAATCGATGTTGCAGTCTCAATATTTCAGTCAGGCAACACCACGCCACCCTGGTTGTTCTTTACTGATATTTACGGAGGAACATTGACCTATGTCGACTCGATACTGGTAAACAGGCGAGGTATAAGGGTTGTGAAGTTTCCATCGGCAAAACAGAAGTACGATCTTGAAAGGTTTGAGACTCTCTTGACCGATTTGAAGCCCCGATTTGCCTATTTTGAGATAATATCAAATCCGGTATTGATTGTAGCTGACGGAGAAGAGATAATAAGAATATGCAGAAAACATGGAGTTAAAACCATCGTCGACAATACATTTGCAACTCCATGGCTATGGAGACCACTTGAGCATGGTGCTGATCTTGTGATACACAGTGCAACAAAGTACTTCTCAGGCCATGGCAATCTTACTGCCGGGGTTATTTGTGGCAACGATGAAGGATTACTCAGTGATGCTGTGTCGTACAGAAAAAGTGTCGGCCATATGATATCTGCTGATGATGCATACAGGCTGAATACCCAGATTCAGACATTCAGTCTGAGGTTTCCCAGACAGTGTGACAACGCAGGAAAGCTTGCCGATTACCTGTCTGGTAACCCTCTTGTTGAGAAGGTTTGGTACCCCGGGCTGGTTAACCATGAAACACATGATACGGCGTCTAAGCTTTTCAATGGTAAAGGATATGGAGCGATGGTCACCTTCTCTTTCAAAGGTTCAGACGAGGAGAAGGCGTTAAGAAGAGATGCATTTATCAATGCCGTAAAGGAAGCAATCAGCCTGGTTCCTACATTGGGCGACCCGCACACAATCCTGATGCCGGTTGAACCCGTTTGGGGAGATCGTTATCCCGATCCTGGAATGTTAAGGATTTCTGTGGGATTCGAACCATGGAGTGAATTGTACAAGAATTTCAGTGAGGCAATGACACATGTCACATAGCACTATCGCCAATCAATGGGCGCTAGTCCGTTTTCTTCCAGGTAATTATTACAGCGGCTGAAATGACGGTTCCCGAAAAAACCACGTGATGCCGAGAGAGGCGAGGGGTGTACCGATTCCAGTACAAGATGCCGTGAACGGTCAATGCCTGCTCCCTTATCCTGTGCATATCGGCCCCATAAAATGAAGACCAGGTTGCTCTTCTGCGCTGAAAGTGCCGAAATGACAGCATCGGTAAATTTCTCCCAGCCTCGATTCTGGTGAGAACCCGGCTCATTCTCACGTACGGTGAGTATGGCGTTCAGAAGCAGAACCCCCTGCGAAGCCCAACGCTCAAGATTCCCTGACCGCTGCGGTTCAACTCCTGTGTCACTCTTTATCTCCTTGAAGATATTGAGAAGACTTGGTGGGAATGATGTTCCCTCGGGAACCGAAAAGCATAACCCATGTGCCTGACCAGGATTGTGATATGGGTCCTGACCTATAATAACGACCCTGACCCTGTCGAACGGGCACAGATCAAAAGCATTGAAGATAAGTTTCCCGGAAGGATAGACTGTCGACTTCCTGTACTCATTCCTTACAAAATCTGAAAGCCCTTTGAAATAGTCTGACGAAAACTGATTTATCAGGACCTGTTTCCAACTATCCTCAATTCTAACATCCATATTTTTCCTATGACAACAGGTTTCTGACTCTCTTCAGAAAGTCTACCTTATTAATTGGCTTGGGTATGTAGTCTGAGCACCCTGAATTCAGACACTTCTCCCTGTCGCCCGGAAGGGCATATGCGGTTAGGGCTATAATCGGTATCTTCCTGTCGGACTTCCTTATTTCAATGGTGGCCTCAAGTCCTGACATTACAGGCATCTTCACATCCATTACGATAAGATCGATCCTGGTTCCTGAATTAAATAATTCGAGTGCTTCAACACCATTGAGGGCCCGCATGGTGCTAAACCCGTCTTTTTCAAGTATGTATTTGAGTAGCAAGAAGTTAAATTCTTCATCTTCAGCGATAAGGATCACATTTTCTTCCATTCGATATCGATTGCATTTCAATTGCCAAGATACTAATTATTGATGATAAACTATGAAAAAAAGCCGCCTCCCCTGATGTGGAAGCGGCTATAAAGAGAGTTTAACCTTCTATTTATTTACAACAGATTCCAATGCTGCCTTCAGGTTTGTGTAGAGTGCCCTCAGTTCGTCAATCTCGCGTTGCTGTGACTCGATAACTGACTGTTGTTCCTGCATTCCCTTGATAAGTACAGGCACAAGTTTGTCATATGACATGCTCCATAGCTCCTTATCCTCATTCTGTGGCTTTGAAACCACCTCAGGTATTATCCTGAAAACATCCTGGGCAATTAGTCCGATATTGCGACTTCCGGCACCGTTAATATGTAATCCGGAGTCGTCGCTATATGAGTCATGCTGATTATATGCGAGTGGTTTCAGAAGCATAATCTCATTAAGACCATACGGGAGGTCATTGAAATGAGATTTGATTCTGCTGTCTGAATAATTTGCATATGCGTACGCTCTGATCTGGCCTGTCCCGGCAGCGGAGCTATTTGGCAATTCCAATGCATAGGTTGGAGCTGTTACTGTCTGCAATCCAACCCTGCCGTTTTTGGTAACAGTCAGTGCATTTGATCGGCTTCCGCTTGCCCCTCCGCCATTCCCTATTACAAACAGCGGGTCAGTGTCAACCCAGTCTGTTCTGCTGTACGATGCACTGGTAAGGTTGTTATAGCCAACAACTATGCTGTTGGCACTCTCGGCGAAGATGCTCTCGCCGATGGCAAAAGCGTTTATTCCCCTTGCAATGTTATTTGACCCTATTGCCACAGAGTATGAGCTGTCAGCAACGCTTGTATGTCCTATTGCAAGAGCACCTGCTGCCCTGGCACTATTGTTCGATCCCATAGCAAATCCCCCTTTTGTTGCAGTATTTCCATTTCCAAATGCTATTGAGTACTCATCGCTGGCAATATTGTTCTTCTCGACAGGAACTATTACCAGCTCGAATCTTCTTGTAATGGGGTTGTAAATGAATTTTATCACATTGGTATTGTAGAATGACCCGATTGCTATTGACCTGTTTCCGTTTGCCTGTGATTTGTACCCCATGGCTGTCGCGAGGTTGCCGGCAGATGTTGCCCCGTATCCTATCGCAGTGGAGTTTTCACCTGAAGCAGTGGTGTTGACACCGAAAGCCATTGCCCCCGGTAGTTGTGTAACAGCACCCATGCCCATTGCAATTGAATATGAGGCGCCAGGCATTGTATGAGTCGGCCGACCGGTATTTGGAGTACCATCATTATTAAGGCCATAGGTTCCGATAGCAAAGGATTTCTCTCCTGATGCATCGGCTGCCGAGCCAAAAGAGTAGGCATCCTCGCCTGTTGCCTTTGCCTTGTATCCCACAGCTGTTGAATACTGACCTGTAGCGTTGGCTTCATAACCAATCGCTGTGGTGTAGGCATTGGTAGCCATCGGAAAATAGCCTATCGCTACTGAATAGCTGTTTGATGCCGTGCCGTTGTACCCTATACTGGTAGATGCAAATCCACTTGCCGTAGTGTTTGATCCTATCGCCATAGCCGCTCTCTGTGTTGTTGCCTGGGCGCCCATGCCGATTGCCACTGAATAGGCACTCGAGGCCGTGGTTTTCCTGCCTGTTGGGTTCCCGAATTTATCCACACCCACAGAACCAAGCGCAAAAGATCTCTCTCCAAGTGCCTCTGCGTAAGATCCAAGTGCATAGGAGTCATTCCCTATAGCCCTTGAGCGATTACCTACTGCCGTCGAGTAGTTACCCCTTGCCAGTGCATTATAGCCAAAAGCCTGCGACCAGTTGCCCATCGCAATCGAATGATAACCCAATGCTGTGGAGTTCTGCCCGACACTGTCAGGACTTCCTACGTGAACCCTTCCGGCGAGAAATGCCTCTTTCTTCGGATACCAGAGAACCTGTGCCCTCGAACCTACCGTGTCAACAACATCGGCAGATGTAACATTCAGGTAGGTTTTTGTCAACCCTTTTGATTCCTCAAAACTACCTACGGCAAAACCACCCTTTGAGGCTGATCCCTTCCCGAAGTCAGGGTTGCTGTTGAAATAAATCCTTACACTGTCGGGTGTAACCCTGAAGAAGTCCTGTGGCTGCCCTCTTTTTGATTCGTCAAAACTCCCCACTGCAAAACCTCCCTTTACTGCCTTGCTCCCTGATGCCGGGAGGTAAATATTGACGGCATCATTATATACTGCAAAAACAGTCTGGCCATCCTTTCTCTTTACCTCAAAAAGTGGCTCTTCTGATTTGTCGTCAACGCCTGTGACTGCAAGCAATGCATTACCTGCATTTGCTGATCCTATACTCACCGGCCTGAGTACCACAATAGTGTCGCCGTTGAAGGTAAAAGCCCTGGCAAAATCCCCCGATCTCATGGCATAAGGCACAGAGAGCAATTGGGAAACCCCCATCGTGTGCCAACCCTTGTAATAGATCCGGGTTCTGATGAACAACGGTATCTCTGACCAGTCAATCTGGTCGAAATCCTTCGTTACCCCATCAAGCCATTTTGCATTAATGTCGCCAATCATAAGGCTGAACAGCCCCTTGTCGTTCGTAGTAACGACGTGCTCCTCCTCCCATATAACGTCCTTTCCTCCTTCATCCTTTAGGATTGCTATTTGTACCTGCATCTCGACCTTGGCGAGGGGATTACCCTCTTCATCCATAGCGAGAGCCTGGTAATTAAATCCCTGGGGAACCTGTGCCGTTATTGCACCGGCAAGGAGAAACAACAATAATCCTGTGTAAATCTTTTTCATGGTATCAGTTTTTGGTTTGCAAATCCAGGTTAAGTGTTGAAGGCATTAGCCTTGAAAACCATAGTAAATTTACACTCAGGTATCAGTTAATCAAAAAAAATTACACAAAATGAGCAATACCGTTGACAAACGAGTGTAAATGACCCTGTTAAGACCATCATTCCTAACAGATGGTTGCAAAGATGTTAAGAGTCTGGCAGGATTAGTTCTTGAAAACGAAATAGACTGCAAGTATCAGGAAGATAAACCCGATAATATGGTTGACTGTAAACTGCTCATTGCGAAACACAATAAGGGTAAACACAATGAATACCGATATGGATATAACCTCTTGAATGACTTTCAGTTCGACAAGCGAAAACGGTCCGCCGTTACCCCTGTAACCGATTCTGTTTGCCGGTACCTGGAAAAAATACTCAAACAGCGCAATACCCCAGCTTATAAGGATTACCGAGAGCAGGCCGAGCTGTTCGAACCTGGTCATTGTCTTGAACTTCAGATGACCATACCATGCAAGTGTCATAAAGGTATTCGAGAGAATCAGCAGAATTATGGTAGAAGTTACTTTCATAACAACTCTTTTCTGTAAATCTGCTTTGGGTCGCCTGGGGCATAGAAATCTTTCAGTGAGGCTGCAAGCTCATAACCATTGGAAGTATAGAAAGCTTCGGTCGGCTTGTAGAGTTCCCTTCCTGAGGTTTCTATCCATAGAATTCTTCCGCCCCTGCCTCTGACATCCTTCTCGATAGCCTCAAGCAGGACCGAACCATAACCTTTGCCCCGGGCATCACCTCTTACAGCTATCCAGTACAGATCCCAGGAGTGTTTCGAACAGGGGTTGTTGCCATATGTCGAGAATGCCACAATTCGCCCCTCATCTTCAATCTTCAGCCAGTAGTAACCACTCTCATCGCTTCCTTTCGAACAGGTTTCATCAAGCAGTCCCAGTGCAGTATCAACCTCAAAATCATAGAAAAACCCGGTAGACTCGAGTATGGCTCTCAATTCGTCCCTGTCACCCTCCCTGACTCCTTTAACAACATTCATATTTTCAACTAATTAAGATCACTTGTAATCATTTCAAAAACATCTTTCAAATCATAGCCTGCCTCCTTGCAGGCGGCAATAAACCCACTGTCGGGAGAGATACACGGGTTAGCGTTTACCTCAAGCACATAGGGGTTGCCGTTCTGGTCACATCTTATGTCAACCCGGGCGTAACCCCTGAGCTTCAGAATATTCCAGCAGCTGAGACATATCTCTCTGAGTTTCTTGTCAAGACCATAACTGGCTAGATCATCTGGAAATACCCGCACGCTGTTACGGTATTCGAAACTGTCAGTCTCCCATTTTGCCTTGTAATCAACAATTTTTGGCTTTTCAGGAACCCAGTCCCTGAACTCGATCTCAGCCGGCGGAAGCACTATCGGGCCGTCCTTCCCTGAAAACATACTTATATTGAACTCTCTGCCATCAATGAACTCCTCAATAATCCACTCTGAAGGATTAAGGTATGCCAGCCTCACCTCATCGCCGGGCAACCAGGTAAAAACCGACTCTGAGGTAATGCCCATTGATCCGTCCTCCCATACGGGTTTGACAATGTATTTCCTGCCGTAGTGAAGCCTGCCGGTCTCATCAGGCCTCAGCGAAAGAGGCGTTGTTACCCCCCCGAGATTCAATATCCTTGATGCAAGATGTTTGTTGGAGGTAATGAAGATTGCCTCTAGCGGACATCCGCTGTATTTCAGACCTGAGAGTCCCAGAATTGCCGGAGCGAAATAACTGATCTGTCCCTTGTTGCAGATAGACTCCACCAGGTTAAAAACAAAATCAGGAGACTCGCGCTTCACCTCCTCTATCTCATTAAGGAAATCCATGGTGATTCCCTTCCTGAAGGTATCCATACCAAGCCTGGCCAGATTCTCTTCCACGAGGACAACCTGATCGATGATATCCATTTCGTCAGGAAGAGCGTCAGGCGCCGGCTTATTGTATAGTATGCAGCACCTTTTTCTCATCTTTCCAGTCCAAGCCTAAAAATGGCAGCGTCAATGATCTGCCTTAGAAGATCGTCATATTCAACCCCGTTCATGCGGGCCAGTATAGGCAGATCAGAGTGTATCGGATTCAGTCCGGCAAGCGGGTTGGCCTCAATGAAACAAACCCTGCCATGCCTGTCTGTCCTCAGGTCAACCCTTCCCCCGTCAACAGCCATCAGTGCATTCCAGGCTCTGATGGCAACACCGTGGCACTCATCAATCAGATCAGATGGTATGGGAGCATATTTTACATATGACTGATAGTTTTCCTTTACTTCAACAGAGTAGGGGAGATCGTCCTTACAGATAACCTCCATTCCGCCTATTGCGGTACTGCTATTGCCTCTGCCGGTTATGCCAACGGTAAATTCCCGGCCCGGAAGGTACTCCTCAACCAATACTGGCTGGTTATAGGCTGAAAGCAGCATCAAAACCTGCTCTCTGAGGCTCTCGGGATTTGAAACCCTGCTTTTGGTTGTTATTCCTTTTCCTGTTCCTTCAGAGACGGGCTTGACAAACAACGGATAGCATAATCCGCTGTCATCAATTTCGTCACCATTGCTAATAAGTCTGCCGGGACTCACGGGAACTCCTGCAGATCCGACCACAACGCGGGCAAGATGTTTGTTTAAAGCAAGGCTCATCACACCTGGTCCGCTGAATATATAAGGTATCCTGTATTGGTCAAGCAGGGCAGGCACGACCGATTCTCTTCCATCACCGTACAGGCCCTCTGCAATATTAAATACCAGGTCCCACCTGTCTCCGGCACAGAGCCTTCCTGTCAGTTCAAAAATATTACCAATCCTATCTGTCGAAAACCCCAATCTCTTTAGTGATGATTCAATGGCAATGATGGTCTCCTCCTTGTCAAACTCGGCAGTCTCATCCATTGAATAACCATGGTCGAGATACCATGATCTCAGATCAAATGTCAATCCGACTTTCATCGCTCCCTCAGATTTCAGGATAGACGTACTCTTCACCCTTGTAGTTTCGAAGTACTATCTTCTCAGTATCGTGTGAAACGACGTAATCAGGCAACAGGGGTATCTTGCCACCTCCACCGGGAGCGTCAACCACAAAGGTGGGGACAGCGTAACCACTGGTGTACCCCCTCAATCCCCTTATAATCTCGAGACCCCTGGCCACAGTTGTCCTGAAATGGGCAGACCCCGGTATGAGGTCACATTGGTACAGGTAGTATGGCCTAACCCTCGCCATAAGAAGCTTGTGCATCAGCTCCTTCATAACCTCAACAGAGTCATTGATGCCTTTGAGTAGTACCGTCTGGCTTCCGAGCGGGATTCCGGCGTCTGCCAGTTTTGTGCAGGCTGAAACGCATTCCGGAGTAAGCTCATCGGGGTGCATGAAATGAAGACTGATAAAGAGAGGATGATATTTTCTCAGTGTCTTGAGGAGATTATCCGTTATTCTCTGGGGAAGCACGGCAGGCACCCTCGAACCGATTCTTATCATCTGCACATGAGGAATAGCCCTTATACGTGAAAGAATATAGTCAAGAGCTTCATCAGTAAGTGTGAGTGGATCGCCGCCGCTGATAAGAACGTCCCTTATCTCTTGATTCGATGCAATATACCTGAAGGCATTCTCCCAGTCCTTGCGGTTGATCTTGTCAAGCTGCCCCACAGAATGTGAACGGGTGCAATACCTGCAATATGACGAGCAGAACTGGGTTACCGTGAACAGAACCCTGTCAGGGTACCTGTGAACAATCCCCTTTACCGGAGAGAATTTTGCCTCGTGAAGAGGATCAGATTCTTCGGTATTGTGCTGAAACAACTCATCAATAACGGGAATCACATTCCTGCGAAGAGGGTCGCCGGGCCTGCTGTCGTAGATAAGTGATGCAAAATACGGAGTAATGCGCATCGGAAGTCTGTCTTTCAGGTTGTTTATTGAAAGGCTCTCTTCCTCTGTAAGTTCCATTATCTTCATTAGTTCACCGGGACTCCTGTAAGAGTTTCTCAACTGCCATTTCCAGTCATTCCAGTCACCGGGGGGAGTTATAGGAAAGTGCCGGTTCATAAATCCGGCACTGCGCGTGCTAACCAGCTGTTGTGTGGATTCGTTTTGCGGAAATACCTTGGTTCCACCGCCAGGCTCTTCATCAGAAGAGCAACCCACGAGGGTGCCCTCACTACGGAGGGCAACGGCCTCATTATTGTCAGCGTTCATAATGTCGATTGTTGTTCAATCTGTCTGTCTCTTTTTTATTGCTTTGTTGGTTAGAAATTGATGTCGAAAGTATTATTTAAATCATCACATTATTTGCCATCACATATCACAGTTATTAACTATTGACCAACATTTATGAACAACGCCTAACTACCTGTAAACATAGCTGTTTCATAATGCATGCATTAGTTTAAATTATTTAGACGCAGCCATTCATCAAAGTAACAGGAATGTTGGAAAAAAGATAAAAAAGATAATTCCTGACAGGTTTTTAAAGCCGGAGCTAATTTTATATATTGCAGCAAATAGAATGGAGATGGTTTTCTTCCGTAAACTTATACCCCCCGACAACCTGAAAATGCCTGTAATTCTGCTGTTAGGGGTTTTTACAGGGCTTGCCCTGTTCTCATTCCATGTATCAAAGGCGTCGTCATACCTGGGTGACGAGCCCGAAACCTGTATCAACTGCCATATTATGGCTCCTCAGTATTCAACATGGAAAAACAGTGCCCACCGGGGCGGCACAAACTGCAACGACTGTCATGTACCCCACAATAATATTGTAAATAAGTACTACTTCAAGGCAAAGGATGGATTGCGTCACGCCACAATGTTCACTCTGAGGCTCGAGCCACAGGTCATCTTCATCCACCAGGCCGGAAAGGAAGTAGTACACAAGAATTGTATCAGGTGTCATGCAGAACTGCTTACTGACAGCAGGCTTATGGGCTACAATACCAATACCCACAAAGAAAGAATGGATAGAAAGTGCTGGGAATGCCACAGGGGAACCCCTCACGGACGGGTCAACAGCCTTTCGAGCGTGCCATGGGCAAGGGTGCCCCTGCCGGGACCGGTAACCCCTGAGTGGCTGAGAAACAGAATGAGTACAGAAGAGTAATATTCATATAACCTGATAAAAGCTGAAACATGAAACCCGTACAGGAGATACTGAAGATGAGACCGTGGCTTGGATGGATAATCTTCACGGCAACTGCAGCAATAGTATTCCTGCTTGGAATGCTGGCAGCCTCAATAGTGGAAAGAAGGGCTGAAGCCGTCTTTGCATATACACCGCAGGTAGATTTCCAGCAATTTGAGCCAAGGAATGAGATATGGGGCGAGTACTTCCCCAGGCAGTACGATACATACATGAAAACCGCAATGACCGACTTCAGGAGCAAGCATAACGGAAGTGAAATGGTTGATATGCTTGAGGAATCGCCAAGGATGGTTGTGCTGTGGGCCGGTTATGCATTCTCGAGGGATTATAACCAGGGGAGGGGACATTATTATGCTGTGGAAGACCTCTACAATACACTCAGGGTCGGAGCTCCGGCTGAGGGTGTGCCAAGCTTCCAGCCAAACACTTGCTGGACCTGCAAAAGCACAGATGTGCCAAGACTAATGAATGAAATGGGCATTGTAGAGTTCTATCGCGGAACCTGGGACTCAAAAGGCACAGAAGTCCTAAACCCAATAGGTTGTGCTGACTGTCACGATTCAAAAACAATGAATCTTCAAATAACCAGACCTGCGCTGATAGATGGCTTCAAGGCTATGGGCAAGGATATCACAAAAGCCACTCACCAGGAGATGCGTAGCCTGGTTTGTGCGCAGTGCCATGTCGAGTACTACTTCAATAAGACAATGTACGAAGATGTAAACTACCTGGTTCTTCCATGGAAAAATGGAACTTCTGTCGAAGAGATGGAACTCTATTATGATAATATAGGGTTTTCAGACTGGACACATGCCCTGAGCAGGGCTCCAATGATAAAGGCACAGCATCCAGACTATGAGTTGTTCCTCACAGGCACCCACGCTTCAAGAGGCATATCATGCGCAGATTGCCATATGCCTTTCGTAAGTGAGGGTGGACTCAAATTCACCGATCACCATCTGCAGAGTCCGCTTAACAAAGTATCTGCTTCATGCCAGGTTTGCCACCGCGAAGAGACCTCCCGACTCATTGAGGATGTCTATTCGCGCCAGGATAAACTGCTCGAGGGAAGAGAAATGCTTGAGGAGCTTCTTGTCCGCTGCCATGTCGAGGCAAAGACAGCATGGGACAAGGGTGCTACCGATGCACAGATGAAGGATATACTTTATGATATCAGGCGCGCCCAGTGGAGATGGGATTGTGCGGCTGCAGGGCATGGTAACTCTTTCCACGCTCCGGTGGAGACAGCAAGAATTGTTGCCGCCGGCCTTGGCTATGCCCAGGATGCAAGAGTGAAGCTGGTAAGGCTTCTTGCCACCCTCGGACACTATGATGAGGTTCCGTATCCTGATATCAGCACAAAGGAAAAGGCTCAGGCTTTTATAGGCCTTGACATGAAGAAGCTTAACAGTGACAAGAAAGTCTTTCTTGAAACAGTTCTTCCCGGGTGGCTGAAGACAGGCAGGGAAAGGGAAAAAGGCTATGACAGGTGAAAGGACAGGTAAAGCTGTTCATCAAATTGATCTTCGCAGCGACACAGTGACCAGGCCAACGCCTGGAATGCTTGAGGCGATGATGAGTGCTGATGTCGGCGACATGGTTTTCGGCGATGATCCTTCTGTAAATGCACTCGAGGATTATGCAGCACGGCTTTTCGGAATGCATGGTGCGATTTACTGTCCTTCAGGCACTATGACCAACCAGATTGCACTGAGAATTCATACAAGTCCCGGAGACGAAATTATATGCAGCAAACTTGCTCACATTTACCTGTATGAAGGAGGAGGAATGGCTTTCAATGCCTCAGCCCAGGCAGCCCTTATCGATACACCTGACGGTACTTTCACTGCCGGGCTGGCAGCTGCAAATTTAAATCCTGATGACGTTCATCGGGCATGCACTAGACTGGTATGCATCGAGAACACTGTCAACAGGGGAGGGGGAGCATACTGGGATTTCAGGGAGATAATCTCAATTGGAAAATTCTGCCGTGAAAATGGCCTGGCATATCACCTTGACGGTGCTCGTCTTTTCAATGCCCTTGCCGAAACTTCTGAAACGCCGGAAGACTACGGAAGGGTGTTTGACACTATCTCAATATGCCTCTCGAAAGGACTTGGAGCACCTGTTGGGTCAATTCTTCTTGTTTCATCGACTGAAGCACTGAAGAAAGCCAGAAGAGTCAGGAAGGTCTTCGGAGGATATATGAGACAAGCCGGTTATATTGCATCCGCCGGCCTCTACGCACTGAAAAACAATACTGAAAGAGTAACTGAAGATCATAAAAATGCAAGAATGATTGGTAAGGTGCTGGAAAAATGTGACTGGGTAGCCTCGGTTGCTCCCGTGCCAACCAATATTATAATATTCACTACAGTTGAGCATATAACTGCAGTTCAGGCTGCAGACAGGCTTAAGGAAAAAGGAGTTCTGGCCCTCCCGGTGGGGTTGAGGGAGATAAGGCTCGTCACCCACCTCGATATTTCGGCAGAGATGGCAGCAACGGTAACAGAGATACTGCCCCGCCTTTTTCAATGACTACAAAACAGATACTTAAATGCTGCGTGTCAGAAAGATATCAAATCCATTTCTGAAAGAGAATCAGATTGCAATGGACAAGATCAGGGAGATCGTAGCTTCCCAGTTTCCCGACCTGGCAATCTCAAAGATTGAGGAGATTGACAACCAGATGGCTGATCCGGTCAGGCACAAATACCTCTCAACAATTTTTGTGGCTGATGATCTGAAGGGGAATATCAGAGGGTTTGCCCTAATGCTCTTTATGTCAGACGTAAAATTCTGCTACCTTGACTACATAGCAGTAAATCCGGGTGCCCATTCATCAGGCGTAGGAGGTGCTCTTTATGAAAGAGTCAGGGATGAGGCCGAAAGCCTCGGTTCCTCCGGTTTGTTCTTTGAAAGCCTGCCGGATGATCCTGCTCTTTGCAGGGATAAGAGGTTCCTTGAGCAGAACAGAAGACGCCTTAAGTTTTATGAGCAATACGGAGCCAGACCAATTTCAGGAACCCTTTATGAAACACCGGTTAAAGAGGGTGACGACTGTCCGCCCTACCTTATGTTTGATTCACTTGGCAAGTCTGAGGTTATTGGTTCCAGGGTTCTTAAAAGGGTTATTAAGGCTATCCTTGAAAGAAAGTACGGAGAATATTGCCCTCCTGCGTATATCAGGAAAGTGGTGAATTCAGTCAGGAATGAACCTGTTGGGCTGAGAGAATTCAGGTACCTGAGGAAGGAAACGTCGGAGTTACAAAACGGAAAAAGGTCAAGCCGCAATGTAATCCTCGTGTATAATGACAGGCACGACATTCATCATGTAAGGGAAGTGGGGTACGTCGAATCTCCGGTAAGGGTTTCGCGCATCCTCCATGAACTGGAAAAGACAGGCTGGTTCAGAACCGTCAATCAGAAGGAGTATGCCGATTACTGGATATCAAGAGTTCATGACCGTGGTTACCTTGGATACTTCAGGAAGGCTTGCAGAAACCTCCCCCCCGGAAAATCGATCTATCCCTATGTGTTTCCAATAAGAAACAAAGCCAAGCCGCCGGTTGAACTATCTGTCAGGGCAGGCTATTACTGCATTGATACATTTACACCATTGAATAACAATGCCTACCTGGCGGCCAGAGAAGCTGTAAACTGTTCCCTTACTGCAGCAGATGCAATACTCGAGGGTAAGAAGTATGCCTACGCACTCGTCAGGCCGCCGGGTCACCATGCAGAGAGAAGTGTGTTCGGCGGATTCTGCTACTTCAACAACGCAGCAATAGCAGCGAATTTTATGAGCAGGTACGGAAGTGTTGCTATACTTGACATTGATTTCCATCACGGCAATGGTCAGCAGGATATTTTTTACGATCGTTCAGACGTACTTACAGTATCAATACATGGACATCCATCTTTTGCCTATCCCTATTTCTCAGGCTACCGCGATGAGACAGGTGAAGGTGAAGGCAAGGGCTTTAACATGAACATTCCTCTTAACGAAAATATTGATGGTCAGAAGTATCTCAGGCACCTGAAAACCGCGGTCGAAAAGATACGGAAGTTCAAGCCTGATTTTCTTGTTGTTGCACTCGGACTCGACACGGCGGCAGGTGACCCTACCGGAACATGGAGCCTCAAAGCTGCAGACTTTGAAAATAACGGAAAGCTTCTTTCAACGCTTAAAGTTCCAACCCTCGTAATACAGGAGGGAGGCTATAACTCCAGGAATATTGGCACCAACGCAAGGATGTTCTTCAAAGGTTTGCGAGGATAAAAGACCACCTGCATTATTTCCGAACCCATTCAGGCAATAGCTGGTTTTAAGCAAAACTATCAACATAATTATCCTTTTTTGTTGCTCATTGTCATGATATCGACTAATTTGCGCCCCATTTTTTCCTCCAACAGGAGATATGGCTCAAGGCATACTACATAAGATAAGCTCGGCATTCAGCCGAAACGGAAGTTTCATGACATTCATGAGTGATGTTTCGGAAGCCATCAGGGGCAGTGACAAGGATTTCACCGAAGTGAGGCTCTCAAAGGCCATAATGCTGCTGTCCATACCGATGGTACTTGAGATGGTGATGGAGTCGGTTTTCGCCGTGGTTGATATCTGGTTCGTATCAAAACTGGGAGCCGATGCAGTAGCCACAGTAGGCATCACCGAGTCTGTAAACACAATTGTATATGCTATTGGAGCAGGACTCGGGTTGGCAACAACTTCCCTGATAGCAAGGAGAACAGGACAGAAGCGACCAGAGGAAGCCTCCAAAACAGCTTTCCAGGCAATACTGGTGGCAACTGCCGTCTCTGTTGCAATCGGAATCCCGGGTGCAATCTTTTCATCAGACATTCTGAGACTGATGGGGGCATCGGAAAATATAGTCGAGAATCTCTCTGGGTACACTGCAATAATGCTTGGGGGCAATGTGGTAATTATGCTTCTGTTTATTATCAATGCCGTATTCAGAAGCTCGGGCGATGCTGCAGTTGCAATGAAGGTACTCTGGATAGGTAACTTCATCAATATTATCCTCGACCCCTGCCTTATTTTTGGATGGGGACCATTCCCCGAACTCGGTATTACAGGAGCAGCTATCGCGACTACCATCGGACGAGGACTTGCTGTTGTTTACCAGTTGGTAATACTATTCAGGGGACATAAGCGCATTAAGCTATCAATCAGGCATCTGGTGGTTGATTTCAAGACAATGAGACAGCTTGTCTCAATCTCAATAGGTGGAATCGGGCAAAACCTTATTGCTACAACCAGTTGGATTGGACTGGTCCGCATCATCTCCATTTTCGGAAGCGAGGTCGTGGCAGGCTACACCATTGCCATCAGGATTGTGCTTTTTGTCCTCCTTCCGTCATGGGGAGTCAGCAATGCAAGCTCTACACTTGTTGGTCAGAACCTTGGTGCAAAGAAACCCGAGAGGGCTGAGAAGGCAGTATGGTTCACCGGCAAGGCCAATACAATTCTGCTGGGGCTTATAGGTCTGATACTTATTTCTTTCCCAGACTTTTTCATAAGGCTGTTTATCGATGACCCTGCCGTAATCGGTTACGGCGCAAAAGGTCTCAGAATAATCAGCTACGGATTTGCTGCCTACGGATTCGGAATGGTTCTGATTAGTTCATTCAACGGGGCAGGTGACACCGCAACCCCGGTAAAGATAAACTTTGTGGCATTCTGGCTGATTGAAATACCACTTGCATATCTTCTGGCAATTGTCTTTAACCTTGAAGAGACCGGTGTCTTCATTTCGATTGTGATATCGGAGACTATTATGACCCTTTTTGCATGGCTACTTTTCCGCCGCGGGAAGTGGAAGCTTAATGAGGTGTAGTCTCTGCCTACCTTACAAAGAAGAGGGCGACTCCGGCAACGCTTATCACAGCACCGATAGCCTCCCACAGAGTCACCTTCTGTTTATACAGGATAATTGCCGGTGCAATTATAAGCACCGGTACTATTGCCATCAGTGTCGAGGCAATTCCTGCCGCGGTATGCTTAACCGAGATAAGTGAAAATGAGACCCCCAGGAAGGGCCCGAAAAACGAACCGATAAAGATCGCCCTTACGCCTCCACGGTTTGAAAGAGCGGTAAAGACGCCGCTCCATCGTCTCAGAATGGTTACTATTATCGCAAAGCCTGCAAGTCCGGCCACGAGCCGCACCTGGGTGGCAGCGAAAGGATCGGAATTGCCCATTCCCAGCTTGCTAAGCACCAAACCCAATGCCTGCCCCAGCGCACCGAAGAACGCAAACATGATTCCTTTCGGCGAAAGCTTAAGGGTAAGCTTCTCCTTCCCGTTCTTCCTGTTGAAAATCGCCATTGCGATACCCGAAAAGGTAAGACACATGCCGGCATAGTTCAGCAGGGAAAGTCTCTCCTTAAGAATAAACCAGCTGAAAAATGCTGTTATCGGGGGAACCAGGGTCATGATGAGCATTGCAAACCTGGAGCCTATAAGTGT
>CAYUOS010000013.1:0-36138 GCA_964446435.1 uncultured Rikenellaceae bacterium
GCTAAAGCAGGAAATCTGTATGCGTTTAACCTTCGATTAGTAAAAACCTTTTAAAAAATATACAGGCATGTTCCATCTCAGAAATCTCCTTCCAATAATTACTTTGCTGATGCTGTCAGCTTCCCCTGGTAAGTCTCAGGATATACCAGATGACGACATAAGAAGAATAACGAGGGACCTCGACAGCCTTGTTACCACATGGTACGTGAAAACATCTCTTGGTATACCTGAAAGGGATTATAGAATAACAGAGCCGCATATACCAGAATTTCCCGACTCTGTCTACATAGACAGGCTGGGTCGCATAAACTCCCTTATCACACTGCCCTATAATAATATTATCAGAAGCCATATTCATGTCTATACCTCAAGGCAATATGATAAATTCCGTATTATACTCGGACTCCAGGATTACTATTTCCCCATGATCGAAGACGTCTTCAGTTCTTACGACCTTCCTCTGGAACTTAAGTATATGGCCGTAATCGAGTCAGCCCTTAATCCAAATGCTGTTTCAAGAGTCGGGGCAACGGGCCTCTGGCAGTTTATGGCAAGTACAGGAAGAATGTACGGCTTGACAATCAATTCAGTGGTCGACGAAAGACGTGACCCGGTAAAGGCAACGCATGCAGCTGCTCGTTATCTTAAGGATCTCTATAAAATTTATAACGACTGGATACTCGTGATCGCAGCATATAACTGCGGCCCCGGTAATGTAAACAAGGCAATCGCCAGGTCGGGTAATAAGAAGGACTACTGGGATATTTATTACAGACTCCCAAGGGAAACAAGGGGTTACATTCCGCAGTTCGTGGCAGCCCTCTACGCAATGACGTATCACGTCGAGCATAATATTTCGCCTATACCGATGTCACTACCCATGGCTGTCGATACGGTGATGATTACACGAGACATTCACCTCAGGCAAATTGCTGATATTATGGATATATCTCTAAATGAGCTCAATGCCCTTAATCCGCAGTATCGAACCGGCCTCATACCAGGAAGAACCAAACCATCACCACTGACACTGCCAATGGTTCATGTCGGAGACTTCATCTACCTGCACGATACTATCGAAAGCCATAAGGCAAACGTTTACCTGGCATCAACAAGCCAGTCATCAAACCCGGCCTCTTCCTCATATACCCCTCCTGATATCCAGGGAAAGACCAGGCTCGTATACACAGTCAAAAGCGGCGACAACCTCGGTTACATAGCCCAGTGGTACAATGTTCCGCTTTCAGACCTCCGGCACTGGAACAACATCTACCGGAACACAATTAATATAGGTCAGAGAATTACCGTTTTTGTCGATCCGGCAAAATCAGAACACTACTCCCGGGTTAACGCAATGTCATTTGCCGAGAAACAGGCAATGGCAGGAAAACCGGTTCCGGTTAATACCGTTAATATTCAGTCAACCCTGCCTCTAACCAACGATGATGGTGAATTTGAGTATTACACAGTACGCAGGGGCGATACCGTATGGGATATAGCAAAGCAATTCAACGGTGTTTCAGTTTCAGATATTCTGGCTCTGAACAACCTTAACGATGCAGGAAAGATACAGGTAGGACAAAGGCTGAGGATCCGAAGGAAAGGTTGACAGGCCGGAATCCTGCCGGATTAGATATGCGCCCGAACAGGATATTTCTCTTTTTTGCTCTCGCCGCTGGCATTCTGGTCGCGGCCTCATACTATACACCCACCCTCATAAACTACAACCTGAGGCAGTCAGTCCTTTATAAGACTGCCATTCCTGTTCCCGACACCCTCAAACTAGTACCTGTTCCCGACACCCTCAAACTATTACCTCCTTCCGAAGCTGACACCCTCTCTTCTAAACAAGACTCTGTCTGCCATCGGGAATATGCGCCTGAATCATCTCAATTAGCCCCCAATTTCAGCGATGCAATCAATTCTGATAGGGGCCAGGTGAGAATCATGTTCTTCGGAGACAGCCAGCTTGAGGGAGACCGTATAAGCTCATACGTTAGAACCAGGCTTCAGAATGAAAAGGGAGGCTCAGGTCCGGGCCTTCTGCAGCCGCTAATGCCGGTGATGTACACCCGTACGGTTGAAATACGCTCATCATCAAACTGGAAGAGGTATAACTACCTTTCATATCGTGAAGGATCGCTCCCTCACAGAAAGATCGGACCTTTCATGTCAGTCTGCAGGTTCATCGCTCCGGATTCCGTTTCACAAACCCCTCTGACCGCAAACGTCAGAATCACACCTTCGGTTTTCTCATCAGAGCAGGCAGCGAAATACAATCAGCTCAGACTATTCTATGGAAATCTCAATGTTAATTGCAGCATTACAGTATCCTCTCCTGAAAATGTGATCGCAACTGAAACCCTTCAAACCGGTGAAGGTCCTTTTGAACTCCCGATAGCTCTCAATGGAATCTCCGACCTCAGAATCAGATTCTCAGGAAACTCCTCACCCGATGTCTATGGATTCAGTATCGAAAGCGAGACCGGAGTCATCGTCGACAATATCCCACACCGGGGCAGTGCTGGTCTCGAGTTCACCATGGCTGACAGACAGAACCTGCAAAACCTGTTCAGAATGCTGAACCCCGACCTGATTGTTCTTCACTATGGATTAAATGTGGTTCGCAATGTCCGACAAGACTATACATACTACCAGAAAGGCCTTGAAAGACAGTTTCAGCTGATTCGCGACATCTGCCCATCAGCTGACATAGTCATGATGGGCCTTACCGATATGGCTGACAATTTCGCCGGAACCTTTACTTCATTTCCCAATATAGAAGCTATTCGTGACGCCCAGAGGGAAGCAGCCTCTGTCAAGGGGGTAAAATTCTGGGATGCATACTCGGCAATGGGTGGAAAGAATTCAATCCTCAAATGGGTAAACCTCAATCCCCCACTTGCCCAAAAGGATTATACACACCTGACATACACAGGTTCCGATTCACTTGCCTCACTTTTCCTTAATGACCTTACCTTGCAACCGGCATCACAACCCTCCGACTCAATAACACAAGTTGCCGAAAACCTCATTCCCCCCCACAGCCTCATTCCTCACGACAGTCTCTCAATACCACACAAATCCGGCGATTCACTTGAACCGCTTCTGTCAATCACCATGACCAGATATTCCCTTCTGGCTGACGTGATTCTCGGTATCCTGATTTATGACCCGGCATCACCATTTATCTTTAGTAATTTTGCCTTCTGGATTTTCATGCTGGTACTCCTTGCAGGTTACTCTATCGTTTACAGAAAACCATTCCTTCGAAATTTTTACCTCTTCCTCTTCAGCCTCTTCTTCTATTATAAGTCTGGTGGAATTTTCCTCTTTCTGCTGATCGTCTCAACAATTACCGACTACACTGCCGGAAGACTGATCTCTTCCTCTGGCAGAAAATCCGTAAGGATTTTCTGGTTGGTAATCAGCCTTCTGGTAAACCTCGGAATGCTGAGCTATTTCAAATATTATGGCTTCCTGATCGATTCGATTAACAGATTCGCCGGCACATCAATACCATCAACCGACCTTCTGGCATCTCTTTCCAACTCACTCTTCCTCACCTCGTTTGACGTCAGCTCTGTTGTACTGCCGGTGGGAATCTCATTCTTTACCTTCCAGACAATCAGCTATACCGTCGACGTGTACAGGGGTAGGGTAGAACCGGTAAGGAATATTCTCGACTTTGGCTTCTATGTCTCATTCTTTCCCCAACTGGTGGCAGGGCCCATCGTGAGGGCATCAGAATTCGTACCTCAGCTATACTCAAAGTTCAGCCTTACTAAAAGAGAGTTCGGCCACGCCCTCTACCTTATAGGTAAAGGCCTGATTAAAAAGATGATAATCTCTGACTATATAGCGGTGAACTTCATCGACAGGGTATTCTCAGCCCCTGAACTCTATTCGGGAACCGAAAACCTTTTTGCAGTATATGGCTACGGACTGCAAATCTATTGTGATTTCTCAGGGTATACAGATATTGCCATTGGCGTAGCTCTGTTGCTTGGCTTCAGGCTTCCTGTCAACTTCAACTCCCCTTATAAGGCAACCGGAGTGGCAGACTTCTGGAGACGTTGGCACATATCACTGTCAAGGTGGCTGAGAGATTATCTCTATATCTCCCTTGGCGGCAACCGGCGGGGCAGACTCCGTACAGGCATAAACCTGCTTGTCACAATGACACTGGGGGGCCTATGGCATGGTGCGTCAGGAAGATTCATCATATGGGGACTCCTACATGGCATAGGTTTGATAATAAATAAAATATGGCAACACGCTGTGCCTTCCCGACCAGGAAAGCGACGTATCACAACCATACTTCAGATTTTTATCACATTCAATTTCGTCAGCTTCGCCTGGATATTCTTCAGGGCTGAAACAAATGAACTCACTCTGCTGATGATAAAGAATATCTTTACAGGCTTAAGATTCGAAGACATCAACCTGTTGTGGATGTCATATCCTTTCGTGGTGGTGCTCGTACTTGCCGGCTATGTGATCCATTTCCTGCCCGAAACCATTAAGGAAGCAACCAGAGCATTGTTTGTCAGAAGTCGTGTGGCAGTTCAGCTGATTGTAATGCTTGGCCTGACTATAGTGCTGATGCGTATGCAGGCCGCCGGAATACAGCCCTTCATCTACTTCCGGTTCTGAAGCCTTTAAAGATACGTGCTATCTTCACTTCCCCCCTTCATAAAGGGAGCTACAGCTCTCTTATAGATACCCTGCACATAGGCTATCGCCATCCCGTAATTTGTTACCGGCACACCCGCCTTCACTGCAGCCCTCAGCCTCTGTTGCAGTTGCCGTGCTGTTATCATGCACCCGCCACACTGTATTACAATGGAATAGTCTGTAACAGGCCTCGGAAGAGTATCCAACCCTGCGACAACATCAAATTCCAGCCTCTTTCCTGTAAAGCCGGTAAGCCATCTTGGTATCTTCACCCTGCCAATGTCATCACATGCAACATGATGCGTGCACGACTCGAGCAATAAAACCCTGTCTCCATCTTTCAGATCAGAAATAGCCGGGGTGCCCTTTAGATAGTTCTCAAAATCACCCTTCTGGCGCGCAAGCAAAATGCTGAAGCTTGTAAGGGGTACCTCCGGTGGAACTGATGCATCAGCCTTGACAAAAACCTGCGAGTCGGTAACCGCCAGCGCAGGCCTGATGCCTGTGTTACGCAGAAAAGCGTCAACTTCTCTTTCCTTTAATACCACTGCCACTGCATCGTTGTCAAGAATGTCACGGATAACCTGTACCTGCGGAAGTATCAGCCTTCCCTCAGGTGCTTCAACATCTATTGGCGTAATCAGCAATACCATATCACCATGATTTATCAGGTCTCCAAGAAGAGTGCTCAACTTAAATGATTTTGCAGGAATACTCTCCCTGATAAGCCTTATAAGCTCCTCCCTCGAGCCGCTGTCATATGCCGAGAAGGGCACTGCAGTCTTGCCTGTTGATGCCTTTACAATCGCAACGTATTCTTCATCGGGCCTGCTTATGTCAGCCTTGCCCGATAGCACAATAAATGGAATATCCTGGTCATTGAACCTCTTTACCATCTCTTCTTCAAAATCACCCCACTCACCCTCTCCCGTAAGAAGAATGGCCATGTCAACCGTGTCAATCGAATGAATCGTCTTATGTACCCTCTTCGACCCGAGATCTCCGGTATCGTCAATGCCGGCTGTATCTACCAGCACAACCGGACCAAATCCGGTTATCTCAAAAGATTTCTTAACCGGATCAGTCGTGGTTCCTGGTGTATCAGATACTATTGCAATCTCCTGGCCGGCAATCGCATTTATCAGGCTGCTCTTGCCATAGTTGCGGCGTCCGTAAATGCCGATATGTGGTGTCCTGTCCTTGCCCCTTTTTGACATCTGTTCGTTCTGATTAAATCTCTTCAAGTGAAAAGCCCAGTTTTAACAGGTTGGCGGGCTGCAGTATATCTTCAAGTCTGTCTGCCTCTATGAAATTCATCTCCCGGTTCGCTTCGAAAACAGTTATGAGCTTCTCTTTCATTAAACTGGCAACCTCTGATGCCTTGTTATACCCTATGAAGGGTATCAGGACTGTTGTTATTGCCGGACTCAGAATCACTCTCCTATGGGCATCGGCATGCTTAACCTCAAGCCCCTCCAGGCAATTAAGGCGTAATGTTCGGTTTGCCGAAACCAGCAGCCGAAGGCTTTCTATCATCGTTATCCCTGTTACAGGCAGGTAGGCATTAAGTTCAAGGCATCCCTGTCCTGAAAGTGTGGTAATAAGCTGATCATTGGCGTAAACCCTGTGTGAAACCGATATGACATATTCAGGTATTATCGGGTTAATCTTGCCAGGCATTATAGAACTGCCCACCTGCTTATCTGGCAGAATAAGCATTTTCGGACTGGTCAGGTCTGATGAAAGAAGCCTCAGGTCTGATACCATCTTCTCAAGATTCACGGCATGCGACTTCATAATGGCATGTACCTCAACCCACTTGTCAAGATTCGAGGTTGCATCAGAAAGGTTCTCACTCCTCGACAAAGGCAGGCCGGTATGGTTTCTTAGTTCAGGCACTATCTCCATTATGAAGAATCGTGGTATTGCTACTCCGGTTCCGGTTGCGCCCCCTCCCATATTTACTGTCCGTATGCGTTCGAGACTCTTGGAGACCCTCCACCAGTCGCGTGAGAGAGCCTCATTATAGGCTCCGAACAACAGACCAAACGAAGAGGGAACTGCCTCCTGCATCTGGGTATAACCCGGCCTCAGTTCATTCCTGTGCCCTCTCTCAAGTGCCTCAAGAGCCTGACGCATCATGTTAATCTCCTCCGATAGCTCATTCAACAGCTTCATAACCGCTATCGTTAGCGCCGTCGGAACCGTATCATTTGTCGATTGATAGATATTGCAATCCTCTACCGGATCAATAATTCCGTAACTGCCCGGTGTATTTCCCAACGAGATAAGTGTTACGTTGGCAATTATCTCATTGATATTCATGTTTATGCTTGTGCCTGCACCACCCTGTATGGCAGGAACAATGAAACTCTCAAAGTGACGACCTGCTGTTATATCATCCGATGCCTTTATCATTGCATTGAGCCTCTGATCTTCTATAAGCCTTACAGCCTTGTGATTACCGTACTTTCCCCTGGCTGCATCCCTGAAGCGCCTGTAGGTCCTGTAAACACAACCCTTGACTGATCCCATTGCCCTATACCACTCAATCGGAAAAGGGGTTCCTGATGGAAAGTTTTGCGAGGCACGGAATGAATGGATGCCATACAAGGCATCCGAGGGAATCACGGCTGAACCAAGGGCATCTTTTTCTGTACGCTGCATACCATTACGTGTAAGATATGCAAACTTACACTATTTTGATGATAATATAAGGTGTATCCCTGCTTACAGTCCCCTCTCGCTGGCAAACCTGGGATTGACTACATTGTTGTAGATAGACCCGAAAGAGTAGGAGAGACCGAATCCCATACTGTAGGAGTATCTTGAATTGATGCGCCTTAGTTGCAGAAGTACGTCGTCGAGGGTTGCTGCCTTCTTCGGCATCCAGCGATCATCCTTGGTTATGGCTCCCCTGCCGTTCATCGTTAGTGAAAGGCCTTTGTATACACGCCATGTCAGGTCTCCGTAGAGACTGAGGCTGTATGCTTTTATGTCTCCAAGAATATGGCTCGCCCTTACGGTAACCCGGCTTGAACCCCAGGGTTGATTGTAGGTTATCGCCATTGATACCTGCTGCCTGAAAAGCCACTCTTCCGACTTGAAAAACATTGTTGTATCTATGTAGTCAACATATTGTGCCTTAACGTAGTACTGTAACCTAAACTGTTTCCTGAAAGACTCGCTGTAGGGAAAGAAATTGTATTCAATTGCCGGACTGATCTCAAAGATATACCGGGTATTGATATGGCTGCTGCCCGAACCTGCAGCGCCTAATCCGGCTGAAAAGTGTGGGCTCAGGCTCTTTACATTCAGCGCCTCAAAGCCCCACTCGTTTCTGACGGTGTTTATACTGACAATAGTGTCGCGCTTTACCGAGTCAGCAGTGTAGTATGTGGCCTTGGCATCCCAGCTTCTCTGCCGGATATCAAGATTTGCGTCAAAGTCAAACTTCCAGTCTGGGGTGATCCTGTTGGCGCTGAAACTGTTGTTGAAGTTGGTATTCTCGTATGTCTCGTCCTTGCTGTAGTTGCCCCGGCTCGAGACCCTGAAAATCCAGCTGTCCCACGGGTCATTCTCTACTACCTGGCTTAACCTCTTGCCATTCCCTGAAGGGTCGCGGTATGATATGTTTATATTTTGTGCAAGAGGAGTCCGGGCCACAAAACGCATAAGCCCCATTGAAATGTAGGTGGCCTGCAGCTTTCGCGTGGCATCGGCGGGATTGTTGGGGGGTGTGAAAAAGACAAGAGTGTCGTTTATGCCCATGTAATTGCGCAAGCCTGTAAGAGCCAGTATGTGCTCTCCTCCTCCACTGCCTGTCGACCGGCGGGTAAGCATTATATAAACATCAGCGTCTCTCTGGTCATTCACATAGTTGATGAATGATACCGTCTCCCTGATGAAAGTACGATCACACGAGCTACAGTTAAGAAATACATTCAGTGCATCATTCCTTGTCGGGGAAACTGATATACTGTCATTTACGGCATTAACCGAACTGCCTGACACTTCCTGTCCTGAAATGGTTGAAACAGAAATAGTCGTTACTAAAAGTGAAACTATAATAAGCACCCGCATATCTACCTCTTTGAAATGCAATATTACTCCATTAAGCCGTTGCATTAGTGGAGGTTGTGGTTAAAAATAGTTAAATATCAGATTCCTGAAACCGGTGCAGCATATGATGTTACATCTCTTCCGGTTATCTCATCGCGGCAGAGAATTATCAACCGCTCCAGAACATTCCTGAATTCCCTTATGTTGCCCGTCCAGTTGATCTTCTGCAACTCCGCAATCGCATCCCTGGTGATCTTCTTCTTATTCATTCCGTATTCGCTGCAGATCAGATCGTTAAAATGTTCTGCCAGAAGAGGTATGTCGTCAATCCGCTCATTCAGGGTTGGTACATGTATCAGTATCACACTCAGTCGGTGATAAAGATCCTCCCTGAACCTGTTATTGTCAATCTCCTCCCTTATATTCTTGTTGGTTGCTGCTATTACCCTTACGTTTACCTGAATGTCCTTATCCGAGCCAACCCTCGAAATCCGGTTCTCCTGGAGGGCTCTTAAAACCTTGGCCTGAGCAGAAAGGCTCATGTCGCCTATCTCATCGAGGAATATGGTTCCTCCGTTTGCCTGCTCAAATTTGCCGATTCGCTGTTTGATTGCCGAAGTGAATGAACCTTTTTCATGTCCGAAAAGTTCACTCTCGATAAGTTCTGAGGGTATCGCCGCACAATTGACTTCAACAAACGGACCCTTTGACCTGTTGCTCTTTTCATGAATCTGATGGGCAACAAGCTCCTTGCCCGTGCCATTTGAACCTGTAATAAGCACCCTGGCTTCAGTGGGAGCGACACGGTCAATCATCTCCTTAACCTTGATGATTCCCGCTGATTCACCTATCATCTCATATCTCTTGCTGACCTGCTTCTTTAATGTCTTTGTCTGCGTAACAAGCGTTGACCGTTCCAGTGCATTCTTGACGGTTATCAGTACACGGTTGAGATCAAGAGGCTTCTCAAGAAAATCAAATGCCCCCTTCTTAATGGCATCTACTGCCGTATCTATATTGCCATGCCCTGATATCATTACCACAGGGGTGTCTGGATTGACATCCATAATCTTCGCGAGTACCTCGGTTCCATCCATCTCGGGCATCTTTATGTCGCAAAGGACAATATCATACGAGCCCGCTTCAAACAGTTCTATTCCCTTTATGCCATTTTCGGCAATATCTGCTTCATGGTTTTCATACTCCAGAACCTCCTTCAATGTGTTCCTTATCGCCCTCTCATCGTCAATTACCAGTACCCTCGCCATAGAGTGATTATTATTTGGTTGCTAAAGTAATAAATATAACGGTAAACGGTAAACGGTAAACGGTATACGATAAACGGTAAACGGTAAACGGTAAACGGTAAACGGTAAACGGTAAACGGTAAACGGTATACGGTAAACGGAACCGAGCCGAAGGCGAGCTCGCGACCGAATGGGAGCAAAACGGTAAACGGTAAACGGTAAACGGTAAACGGTATACGGTAAACGGAACCGAGCCGAAGGCGAGCTCGCGACCGAATGGGAGCAACCGAGCGCAGCGAACTCACGACCGAAGGGAGTAAACCAGTAACCAGCAACCTGACTCTCGCTATCCTTTATACATCAGCCACTTCCAAAGCTCCCTGTATGAGGTCTTCTTTCCATACATCAGAATACCGGTACGGTAGATCTTGGCCGCCATCCACACAAAGGCAATAAATGTTACTACCATCAACCCCATCGAGAGAGCAAGCTCCCACGCCGGTACTTCGAATGGTATTCTTGCCATCATTACAATAGGAGAGGTAAGGGGTATTATCGAGAACCAGAATGCCAGGCTGCTTTCCGGATTCTGCATCGTTCCCATGGCAACCATAAGAGCCAGTATTATTGGTATCGTCACCGGCAGCATAAACTGCTGGGTTTCTGTTTCATTGTCAACAGCCGACCCAATGGCTGCGAATATTGAGGCATAGAGGAGGTATCCCGATAGAAAATAGAAGATAAAGCTGAATAGTATTATACCCCAGTTCTGGTTCTTCAATGTCTTCAGAATGGTCATGATCTCAGCCAGTTGTTCAGGAATAGCTGCCTGCTGCTCTGCTGATTGTGCCTGCACCTGGATCTCCTGCGAGATTATGTTCTGCGGAAGGGTCTGTACCGTTTCTGCTACAGAACCACCCTTGCTGGCCACAACCTTGGTAAGAACAGTTGCAACGCCAACAGTCAGTACAACCCAGATAAGGAACTGAGTCAATCCAACCAGCGCAATACCTATTATCTTGCCCATCATCAGTTCAACCGGCTTGACAGAAGAGACTAGTACCTCGACCACCCTGTTGGTCTTTTCCTCAATAACCCCACGCATAACCTGCGAACCAAATATAAACACCAGCATGTACATCAGAAATCCGCCCAGGTACGCCAGAACCATTGCTACCCCGGTACTCGTCTCCTTTATTATGCCGGTATCGTCAATGCGAATGGTCTGTATACTTACCCTGGTTCTTACATTCTTAAGAATCTCGTCGAGGTTTTCAATATTGTATGAGAGAAGCTTCTGCTTTTCAATCTCCTTCTCAAGAACAGAGTTGATATATGTTACCAGGCCATATGGTGGCTGTTTCTTTGAGATAAGCTGCACTGCATTGGGCACATTCACAACAACCGGTGAGATATATAGAACTCCGTAATAGCCTGCTTCACTGAAATTGTTCTTGATGTCATTGATGTCTATATTGCCAAGATAGACAAATTCTGCATCGTTGGTCGAAGGAATACCTCCGCTGAATAGATCAGACCCATCCTCGACAACTGCTATCTTCTTGTACTCCTGTCCCTCCCCTGACATTATCAGGGTTGGTACAATAAGAATTGCTGCCATCAGAAGTGGTGCCAGTATCGTCATAATGATGAAACTCTTCTTCCTGACCCGTGTGTAATATTCTCTCTGGATGATTACGCTTATCTTGCTCATGTCGGAAAGTTTTCGGTGTTATGCATCAACTGTTTCATTTCTCGATTGTACGACCTTGATAAAAATGTCGTTCATTGAAGGTAATGCCGGGTTGAATGATATTATCTCACCCTCCTTTATCATCTCCTGAATCAGGTTATTGCTGACAACCGACGATATTGTTTCAATCCGTACGAGCGACTTACCATTCTCAACCTGCTTGCTGATCACTTTAAAACGGTCGTTTGACTTTATTCCGGTCTCACCCCTGAAAATGATCTCATACTCCTTGCCTGCCCAGTTTCTCCTTATCTCATCAACATTTCCCTCAAGAATCACCCGCGCCTTGTGTATCAGGGTTATGTCATCACATAACTCCTCAACAGAAGACATGTTGTGGGTCGAAAACAGAATGGTGGCGCCACGCTCACGCAGGAAAAGTATCTCATTCTTTATAATACTCGCGTTTACAGGGTCAAATCCTGTAAAAGGCTCATCAAATATCAGGATCTTCGGTTCGTGAAGAACAGTTGAAACAAACTGGGCTTTCTGCTGCATCCCTTTCGACAGCTCCTCTACCTTTTTATCCCACCAGTCTGTAATCTCAAGTTTCCTGAACCAGTATTTGGCTCTCTTCCATGCTTCAGCCTTGCTCAGGCCTTTTAATTGTGCAAGATACAGAACCTGCTCGCCAACTTTCATCTTCTTGTATAAACCCCTCTCTTCAGGCAGGTAGCCAATCTGTGCGACATCGGCAGGCTCCAGCCTGCGACCGTTAAGCCATAGTGTACCGCTGTCGGGTCCTGTAATCTGATTGATGATCCTTATAAGGGTAGTCTTGCCTGCCCCATTCGGGCCAAGCAGTCCATAGATGCTCTGCTCAGGTACCGAAATACTTACTTTGTCAAGGGCGAGATGGTTGGCAAATTGTTTGGTGACTTCTGATGCTCTGAATAGTTCCATAGTGGTTTTTCCCGATGGTTGGTTTATTGAAGTCAAATTTAATCAAATCGTGGCAAAAGAAAACTAACCGCGACTATTCCCGAAAAATATTATGCAAACTGTCTCCAACTGTCGGTAAAACACCCTTGTCACTGATCGAAATAGTTTCGCATCCTCTCAAAAAGATTCCGGTCATTATTGTCTGGAGCAGGGGTAAAGGACTCCGATTCCCTGAGCTTCTCTATTACCTTCATCTCCTCTCTTGTGAGCTTCTTTGGTATCCACACGTTAACGTTTACAAGCAGATCTCCACGTCCGTAGCCATTTACCTCAGGAAGTCCCTTGCCCCTGAGTCTGAGGATTTTACCGGCCTGTGTTCCCGGTTCTATCTTTATCTTTACATTGATGTCGACTGTGGGTATTTCAACTGCCGTTCCCAGAATGGCATCAGGAATGCTTATGAAAAGATTGTAGATAAGATCATTACCCTCCCTGATAAGCTCAGGGTGATCCTCTTCATCTATTACAACCAGCAAGTCGCCATTGACCCCGCCTCGCCTTGGCGCATTGCCCTTGCCGCTTACAGTCATCTGCATTCCCTTGCCAACGCCTGCCGGAATGTTTATCTTGATCACCTCTTCTCCCTGTATAATTCCTTCTCCGTAGCATGAAGTGCATTTGCGGGTAATGCTCTTTCCTTCACCACCGCAGTTCGGACATACCGATGAGGTCTGCATCTGGCCGAGGAATGTGTTAGTAACGCGGGTTACATGACCCGAACCATTACAGGTCGAACAGGTGTTAATGGCGTTCTGATCGGCAGCTCCTGATCCTCCGCATGAGTTACATGTTACATATTTGTTGACCTTAATCTTCTTCTCGGCACCGGTTGAGATCTCCTTTAGATTGAGTTTTACCTTCACTCTCAGGTTGGAACCTTTGTTAACTCTCCGGCCTCCTCTTCTGCTCCCTCCGAAACCTCCGAAACCTCCGAAAGCATCTCCGAAAATATCACCGAAAGAGGAAAAAATATCCTCCATCGTCATTCCGCCACCGGGAAAACCATTCCCTGCCCCTCCGACACCTGCATGACCAAACCTGTCGTACCTCGACCTCTTTTCATCATTGCTGAGTACCTCATATGCCTCAGCCGCCTCCTTGAATTTCTCCTCTGCTTCCTTGTTACCGGGATTTTTGTCAGGATGGTACTTAATGGCCTGCTTCCTGTAAGCCTTCTTTATCTCTTCCTTGGATGCACCTTTCGATACTCCCAGCACTTCGTAATAATCACGCTTTTCCATCCTCTCTTCTTCCCTGGTTTAATGGTGATCTGACCTACTCTCCTACAACTACCTTGCTGAACCTTATAACCTTCTCATTCAGCATATAACCCTTCTGTACAACGTCAACCACCTTCCCCCTTAGTTTCTTCTCCGGTGCTGGCACCTTGGTTACCGCATCATGTACGTCAACGTCAAACTCCTTGTTTAAGGCCTCAATCTCCTTTACACCGTTCTGCTCAAGAAAACTCCTGAACTTTAGGTATATAAGGTCGATGCCCTCTTTCATGGCCTGACAATCTGTTGCACTCTCCATAATCGTCAGGCCTCTTTCAAAATCATCAAGCACAGGAAGCAGGTTCAGAAGCATCGATTCAGATGCAGTCTTCGTAAGCTCAATCTTCTCCCTCAGTGTTCTCTTGCGGTAATTATCAAATTCAGCCGATAACCTCAGATATTTATCCTGCATCTCTGCCAGTTTCAGCAGCAGATCATCCCCACCCACTGACTTAGTGTCAGAATGAGATGCAGACTTATCTGCACCTTCTGCCTCATTATGGTTTATCTGGTCAGGGTTGCCGGCATCGCTGCCAACCCGTTCTTCGCCTGCAAACGACTCCGTTGTATCCTTATTCTCCTCTATCTCTGCTTTTTTCTCCCTGTTTTCGGTACTCTTCTTCCTCGTCATCTCATTTTCAATTTGCCATATGGTTTTATTACTGCTCAAATAGCCTGCCAACAGGCGCATGATTGACAAAATGACATACACACATTCTGTTAGGTTATTATGATGGTAAATCCTATTTTTACCACCCTGTCACAGACCGTCAGTTGCGCGTTGTATAGTGGCACTTACAATGACAAACCGAAAGTGGAGGATAATGGAAAGAGGCCTGAAAATATCAAAAGTATATTCCGTAGGACGAATGGCTACAAAATTAATTATCATGGCTCTATCGATTCTTTTATCGCAGTGTGGCCATAAACAGAGGCTCCCTCATAACATAAATGAAAGGTTTATTGACTTCTCATTTCTTGATACAGCATCGTACTTCGTAATACCCCTTGAAACTCTTGACGAATCAAGAATTGGAAATGTAAGTCAGATTCTTTTCGAGGATGAAAGGATATTTGTTGCCGATTTCTCTGAAACTTTTTCCGTTACCATTTTCTCTTCATCAGGAGAATTCCTGGCACGAATCCAGAGTGTCGGTGATGGTGTTGGCGAATACGGCACCAACAGGCTTGCATTTGACCTCGACAGGGATCGGAAAGAAGTACTGGTCTATGACGTCGTGGCAAGAAAGTTAGTGAGATATTCATTCAATGGTGAGTTTATAAGGGAAAACAGTCTTGTTGATTTCAGGGGTACTGATTTTGCATATCTCGGGAATGACAAATACGCTTTCTGGATGGGTAGCGAGGATAAATACCAGATTCTGGTAACAGACTCTGTAGGAATCGTCTTAAAAAAGCATAATCCTATACCTGATAAGTACAGCTACCTCTTATCGCTGATACCAGGATTCTTCTCAAAAGGAATGGGGAACGAGGCATGGTATATCCCAATCTGGGAGGATAAAATATTCAGGATTACCGCTGAATCCACCGAACTTAAAATTGATTTTGGATTTTCAGATAATATTGTTTCAACGCTTGATGAAATTGAATTGCTGGGAAACAATCAGACACAAGACAGGTTCAGTTGTTTCTTTGCATTGCTGGTAAATGAAAAGGGACAATTTGCAACGAGCATAAGACATCTGGGCGAATACCACGGAGAAACCCTTGGCATTCCGGTTCACATATTTGGCAATCTGACAACTGGCAATATTGAGGGGGGAAAGCTTGGTACATCGGTTGCTGACTTTAAAGAATATGGACTGGGGATAGGGTATCCGGTCGGGCAAAAAGGGGAGTTTTTCGTCAGGGCAATCAATCCAGATATCGTCATATCTGTTTACCCTGATGAATTCGGATTCCTTCAGTCAACCGACAATCCCTGCCTTTTCTTCTATAAAATTAATCTCTGAGGCTGACGGGCAGGTCTCCCCTAAAACAGATTGACGAGGCCTCCGGTGTGCCAGAATAATACCTGGTCTTTTGTATCAAAGTAGCCATCTTCAATAAGTCCGATAAGTCCGGCTGCAGCTTTAGCCGTGTAGGTCTGGTCAAGAAGTATGCCTTCGTGTTCAAGGAACAGTTCTGCAGCCCTGGCTGACTCATCTGAGGGTATCCCATATCCTGGCCCTGTAAACCTGTCGTCGACATTTATCTCCTCAGGAACCAGTTGTTTGAGACCCGTAAAATCAAGGATGGGATTTGCTGCCCTCAGCGCTTTCTGTCGGATGTCGGCAGGAGAGTCATCGGCACTTATGCCGACTATTTTTATGTCATGCATGCCCGCTATCCTCTTGCCGGCCTCAAGTCCTCCCTGTGTTCCTCCCGATGAGGTTGAGACAACTATATGGCTGAACCTCACGCCAAGATTCTCCTGCTGCGACTTCAACTCATACATCGCGTTTACGAAACCGGGCGTTCCATAGGAGTCTGATGCCCCAAGTGGTATTATGAATGGATTACCGCCGTTTGATCTGACCTCATCCGCAACCTCTTCCATACGCGATTGCCTCTCCTCCCTGCTTGCAACAAGCCTTATGTCAACCCTCATCATCTTGCTGATGCGATAGTTGGCCTTTGGAACATCAGGTTCTTCTCCGTTGAGCACAAGAATGCACCTGATACCCAGCCGTCGGGCAACCATTGCAGTGGTGCGGGCATGATTCGACTGAACAGCTCCGCATGTGATAATGGTATCTGCCCCTTCCTGCATGGCCCTTGCAAATGAATATTCAAGCTTGCGAAGCTTGTTACCCCACACAAGGGGCCCGATGAAGTCATCGCGCTTGATATACAGAGACGGGGATCCATCAAAAATCTTCTGCAGACGATCCATCTTCTCAACAGGTGTGTCAAGAGGAGCAAGGCGAAGCCTGGGAATCTGATAAAAACGGCGTGTGTGCATTTCTAATTTTCTTATAACCTTGTAATCGAGGCTCCAAGGGCATTCAGCCTGGTCTCTATGTGCTGATATCCCCTGTCTATCTGCTCTATATTGTGTATCACACTCTTGCCCTCAGCCGACATGGCAGCTATCAACAGTGCCACCCCTGCCCTGATATCGGGTGAAGTCATAATGGTACCCCTGAGTTTTATCTTCCTGTCGTGGCCAATCACTGTTGCCCTATGCGGGTCGCACAATATTATCTGGGCTCCCATGTCAAGAAGTTTGTCAACGAAGAAGAGCCTGCTCTCAAACATCTTCTGATGAATAAGTACCGCACCCTTTGCCTGTATGGCTGTAACAAGGAATACACTCAAAAGGTCAGGTGTCAGTCCCGGCCAGATTGCATCGGCGATGGTCATTATTGATCCGTCCATGAATGTCTCAATCTCATAATGATCCTGTCGGGGAATGAAAATGTCATCACCGCGGTGCTCAAGTTCAATGCCGAGCCTTCTGAATGAGTCGGGAATAATACCCAGGTTTTCGTAAGAGACACTCTTGATTGTAAGCTCTGAGTTTGTCAGGGCCGCCATGCCGATAAACGACCCTATCTCAATCATGTCGGGCAATACTCTATGTGTGCAGCCGCCCAGCTCCCTTACACCATCAATATATAACAGATTAGAGCCAATGCCGCTTATTTTCGCACCCATTGATACCAGCATGCGACACAGTTGCTGTATGTAGGGTTCACAGGCCGCATTGTATATGGTAGTGCGGCCCTCAGCAAGCACGGCAGCCATAATGATGTTTGCAGTTCCGGTTACCGAAGCCTCATCAAGGTGAATGTAAGCCCCATGCAGCCTTTCCGCCTCTACACTGTAAATGCCGTTTTCCGCATCATACCTGAAATCTGCACCCAGTTTTCCGAAGCCCATGAAATGAGTGTCAACACGTCGCCTTCCTATCTTGTCGCCACCAGGCTTCGGTATGAACGCCCTGCCAAAGCGTGCAAGCATAGGACCGACAATCATAATCGATCCCCTCAGGCTGGTACTCTTTTCACTGAAATCATCAGACCTCAGATACGCTTCATCTATCTCGCCCGCCTCGAAGGTAACTTCTGACGCCGAATGCCGGGTTATCTTAACCCCAATCGAACCAATCAGCTCTATAAGCTTCCTGACGTCAATTATGTCGGGAATATTCTCTATGGTGACTTTTTCTGCTGTAAGAAGTGTGGCGCAGATTATCTGCAACACCTCATTCTTGGCTCCCTGTGGTACGATCTCTCCCCTGAGACGCCTTCCTCCCTCAACTACAAAGGTGCCCATATTTCAATATTTGCTTTTCTGCTTCTTCTTGATGAAAGGCTTGTTCTGCTTCTTCTTCTGCTTTCCGGGCATCTGTGCCTTCTTCTGCTGAAGGGGAACCAGGGCCTTCGAATCAGCAAGCCTGGTACCCTCCGGAACCCGCAAAAGCCCTCCTGATATATGAGTGAGGTCAGATATGATCGTCTCGTCAGCAACCTGAGCCTTGTTCCACGTCAGATACAGCTTTTTCATCTGGTTAAGGATCATTATAACAAGGTAATCCTTCTCCTCACCATCCTCCATTACCGATACCGTCTTTACCATGTCCTGTATCACCCTTCCGTAATGAAGGAACCTGATCGGACCCTGGTTATAGGGAACCCTTCTTGGCTTCTCGGTGAATTTCGATGGCTCCGGCTTCGGATAAGGAGAGTCAATATCCAGCTCAAAGTTCGATATCAGAGCCAGATGATCCCATAGCTTGTGCTTGAAATCGCCGACATCACGCAGATGCGGATTCAGGTTTCCCATAATCTGGATGATGGTCCGTGCCGCCCTGTTGCGCTCATCCCTGTCCTCGATGGCCTTGATGTGATCGATCATCTTCTGAACATTCCTGCCATATTCGGGCAGCGCCATCCTCGACCGCTGGGTATTGTAATCGTAATTCATCGTATTGATTTTCTTTCTGCAAAGCTAACATTTTCCCACCAAATTAAGACTTGCCGGGGTCACTAATTGCGTTTGCTGTTATTGAGCATTTATAGGGAAACTATGTTGCCTTATTGCTAAATTTGATACCAAAGATTCACTGCCATGAAAAAATATATCTGCCTGCTTGCCCTTATGTTGCAGGTTTATTCGGTATCTGCCTCTGGTAACAACAAAAAGAATGACGGCCTTGATGTAATAAGGTACAAATTCATGATCACTCTCTCTGACGAATGTGACTCGATATGGGGTCATGCAACCATTACGGCAAGGATTCTGAAAGCATCCGACTCACTGCGCCTCGATCTCAGGAATGTCAGGAGCGACGGAAAGGGTATGCAGGTCTCAGATGTAAGCATACAAAAAGACCCTGCAGGCTGGAGACACAGCGGCGATAAAATCGCTGTAACAACAGAAGGAGGCTTTGAACCCGAAACCTCTGTCGTCATATATATTGCCTATAGGGGAATTCCAGCTGACGGATTGATTATCTCGAATACAAAGTTCGGAAGAAGAAGCTTCTTTGCTGATCACTGGCCCGACAGGGGCAGCCATTATCTGCCTTGCATTGACCATGTGTCAGATAAGGCCGCGGTTGAGTTCATAATCACTGCTCCGGCTCGCTATACGGTTGTATCTAACGGAAACCTGTTGTCTGTAAGCGAGAACCCGTCAGGGACAAAGACTACCCACTGGAAAGAGGATGTGCCTGTTCCAATGAAGGTTGTGACCTTTGGCGCAGCTGAGTTCGCTGTCGAACAGGCCGGCCTGGCTTCCGGAGTACCTGTCTGGTCATATGTCTATCCTGAGAACAGGGAGGAGGGATTTAATGATTATGGCATCGCACTTGAACCAATGAATTTCTTTTCAACACTTATAGGTCCGTATCCCTATCCAAAACTTGCAAATGTCCAGTCTAAGACCATGTTCGGTGGCCTGGAAAATGCCGGGTGCATCTTCTACTCTGAAAACTCTGTGACCGGAACTGGTAGGTCTGAAGGACTTATAGCGCATGAGATTGCCCACCAGTGGTTTGGTAATTCAGTGACTGAAGCCGACTGGCATCACATATGGCTCAGCGAGGGATTTGCAACCTATCTTACCTCAATGTACTGGGAAATGAAGCAGGGAGAAGAGAGGCTTAAGGCTGATATGCAATCAGCCAGGGAGAGGGTGCTGAGAGCAGGAGTTCAGAATCCCAGACCTGTAATCGATACTGCAATTTCCGACCTCATGAGGCTCCTAAGCGCAAACTCATATCAGAAGGGAGCCTGGGTGCTCCATATGCTCAGGGATCAGATAGGGGAGGAAGACTTTGCAAAAGGGCTGCAGCTCTACTACAAACGCTTCCGTAATTCTAATGCATTAACAGATGACTTCAGGATGGTTATGGAAGAGGTGTCACGGAAATATCTCGGACAGTACTTTCATCAGTGGCTAATGGTAGCAGGACAACCGGATATCAAAACGGAATGGAAGTATGATAATCGGAACCGCCAGACCAACATAAGGATCACACAGACGCAGGACTATATCTTTTCATTCCCTCTTGAACTGGCAATAAGAAGTGAAAATGGATTGAAAATTGTAAGATTCGACGTCACCGAAAAGGTTACCGAGATCTCTATACCTGATGCAGCAGAACCCACTGAAATCATAACCGACCCAAATATCCGCCTCCTCTACCGCACCATAACCAACTAACCACTCAAAAGACAATCTGCAAACCTGCTATTTTGCTGATTTACTCATTCAGCATCCTAACAAGTTTGACAAGGTCCTGCTCCCTGTTGACTTTCAGTTTCTCCCTGTCGATGATTCTCTTTGCTTCGGCTCCCTTTGAACCAAGAATACGGATTACATCCTTTTCATTATTAATCCTTCCCGCAGGCGCGTTTCCATATTTCAGGAAAACCAGATCCTTGCCGTTACCGAACCTGGGTGGTTCCGGGGTTTGATAAGGCTTTGCAGGCAGGGCATCATACCATACTTTGCTCTTTTGCCGAAGCAGCAGACATTCACCATCTTCCATCACAATGAAATACCCTTTCATGATCTCCTTGCCATCACTGTATTCGACATATTTGAGAGTCGTCTCACCTATCTCAATCTTTAGAATACTATCGGGATAGGCAACCTGGTACAGTACGTCATTATTCATGAACTGCACCCTGTTGGCGTAAATGTCATACCTGTATTCGCCGGGGAAGACATCACCCGATTTTGTGTAGATACTGCCCTCCACGAAATCATCAGTCATGTACGGGGTGCCCTTAACATTGGCGTAGGTGTTTGAACTTGAGGCCATGAAATTCTCCCTCTTGAGATACAATATCTGATCGTATGCAGCAGACCTGCTTATCTGACTGTATGCAATACACGAGAATGCAGCAAGTGCTAGGACTAATAAAAGAGACTTTTTCATTTTGTGATTTGTTCAGATTGATTTCAATCCTCAAATTTAGTGATTTTCATGACACTCCCATTTGCTGAATGTTAAAAAAAAGCAAAGGCGTTGTACTTCGCAACGCCTTTGCACAATATCAACAAAATGGGTTGATGCTACCTTGGACCTACGTAAACCAGCGTATCAGTGCATCCCCTGTTTCTGGGAACTGCCGTACCCCACTGTACCTGAAAGAAGAAAGTCTTCAGTGCCGGATCATACCTGTGGGGGTAGCCCGGAACCATTTCAAAGTTCGCAGCTACACCGGGATCAGTGACGAGGATATCAGTTCCGTTAGGCAATACTTCAATTGACCATATTCCGATACCACCGACATTCGTTCCGTTAGCCCAAACCTGAACCCTGTTCCATCTAACTTTCCTTGCTCCATCGGTTATGAGACTGTAGGCCTGATTGCTGAAGAAACCTTCAAGTCCGCCGGTATCTCCGGGCCTCATTATATAACCCTTCATAAGGTATCTGCCATCCCAGGCGTTCTTCGGAAGTACCTCGACGACCAGTTCAGAATTCGAGGAACCACTCAGTATACCCTCCCCTGAGGTCACCTCCATCTTGTACGCAAGTGCGTAAGCATTCGACGGGTCAAGAAGAAGAGCATTCGGGATTGTAAGGTAAACCTGCTTGGCAAACTCCCCGGGTCCGAACGTTAGTGTAATATCTCCTCCTGTTGAAGCAGGATTGGTCGTGTACTGGCTGGACGGAATAGTAATATACGACTTGTTGTTTGCCGCATTGTATGCGGCAAGTACAGCCGGGTCAAGCTTAAGCGTGACAACAGTAGTTGCATTGAGTGCAGCAGCAGTCGGAGCATCACGCCTGACGTCAATCAGAGAGAAGGTCTGAGGTGTGCTGATACCCTCTGCAACCTTTAGAAAGAATCCTGTGGTTGACGTAGGTGTAAGCCTAATGATTACATCGCCTTCATCTCCCAGCGGCACTACCTTGTTCTCTATGCAGGAAGCTGCAAAAAGACCCACAAGTAGAATCAGAACGGTAATCTTAATGTTCTTTATTGTTTTCATAGTTTTGCTGTTTTTTCGTTTACAAGTCACAACATCTAGTTACCCATCCACCATACCGGATAATTCGGAGAGTCAAGTCCTGTAGATGACATCCTGAGGATTGCCTCCTCCACTGCAGACTTGTTGGTTGCCCACTCACTTGTACCATAGGTATACCTGCTTGGTATTACCTTAGGATCAACAGTGGCAAAGGGTGTCGGGATAAGAGCCGGAACTCCTGTGCGCCTCCAGAGAGACCATCCTGCAGTACCGTCAGGATATGTGGCTATATACTGCTGAAGGAGAATGTTGGCCAGATTAGCTCCTGTTCCTGCCGGATTTGTGAGTTCTACACCCGAAAGATAAGCTGCATCTGGTGCTGGAAGATTCCACTGTGTGTGTGAGGCTGTGATGCCGTTAACATAACAGTTGATCATATTCTCGGTGGTCCATCCGCGGTCTGCAGCTTCAGCACGTGCCAGCCATACCCTGCCAGCCGTAAGGATATAAACAGGGGCTGTTTCAGCGCGCCATTCGTTAGACATAATCCTTGCCCATGTAGGGTTCTGACTTGTGTATAATTCAGCTGCGGCACGAAGTAATCCATATGGAACTCCTACAGTTGATGAACCATAGGCATTTACACGGGTGTCATTTATAGCTAACATCCTGTCAATCATCTCCTTGCTTACTGCGTAGTCGCTACGGCCATCATAGAGGGCAAACCACCTGTTCCTGAAGTTGCCCCCCGGAGCTGTGGTCTTTAGATTGTCGGCATTGTTCTCAAGTACACCGGCAGGATGGTTCAGCGCTGCCCTTAACTGGGTTGCGGCATAATCATTGGTGCCCGGGTATCTATTCGATAGCTGGATCGCCATAAGTACCCTGACCGAGTTGGCGAATTTCTTCCACTTGAGTATATCTCCCTTATAGTGAATGTCACCCTTAAGCACTGCACCCCCGTCAACAAACATGTCAACAGCAGCAGCGAGTGTGGCTATTACACCTTTGTAGATATCCTCCTGCCTGTCAAAGGTTACGTTGGGCTCCCCCTTTAGGGCCTCTGAATATGGCACGTCACCCCATCTGTCGGTGATTGTCCAGTAAATATAGGACTGCAGTATGCGTGCTACTGCAATCTGGTTCTCATTGGCACCGTTTATTGCAGCTTTTGCCTTTGTCGCATCATTTGTGTTCTGGGTTACAATGTTCTCAAGGTCATTGAGGTTTCCATTGTAAAACCCTGTCGATGCAAGCTGTGGCAAGGAGTAGAGAGACACGTCAGTATACTGGGTCTCAGAAAAGTACTGACAATAGAGACCTCCCCTGAGATCGGTTGAGTACCCGTGAAGACCCGAAAGTACGTTGGTAAGCAGAGCCGCAGTAATAGGCTCATTGGTTACGCCCGGATTGACATTTATATCTCCGAAGTCGGAGAGTTTGCTGCAACCCGTCGCGATAACCACCAGCAATACTATTGTAAGTATCTTGTTAATTGCTTTTTTCATCTTTTTCATTTTTAAAGTTACAATCACGCTGTATTAGAAGGTTATCTTCAGGTTGGCACCGAAGGAACGTACCGAAGGCATCTGACCTCTTTCTCCTCCGGCAGCTGAGATCTCTGAGGGATCAAAGTCTCCGGTCTTGGCGTACAGAATCGAAAGGTTATTGGCAACAACCGAGAACCTTGCAGCAGCAATATGATTGCTGAGATAACTGATCCTGCCAACAGGAATATTATATCCGAAACTTAGCTCACGTAGTTTTACGAAAGTAAGGTCGTATACGAAAAAGTCACATGCCCTGTTGTTGTAGAGGTTCTGGAAATAGTTAATGGCCTCTACATAAAAAGTCCTGTCTTCCCATACAGGATTGTCAGAGGTGCCTGTATTGACAACACCATCCACCCTAACGCCTCCGCCATCTGCTACCGGATCACGTACCGGCTTGCCTTTGTCATTGACTACAGCTGTTCTTGCAGTAAGACCTGAGAAGGTTCCCCACTGATCAGACAGAGAGTAGAACTTGCCTCCTGACTGGAAGTCGATATTGGCAACAAAGGTGAAGTTGTTCAGGAACCTGAAAGAGTTCTGTATACCTCCGGTGAATTTCGGAAGAACGTTACCGTAATAGGTGTTCGGATTGTTGACATAGTTTCCGGCAGAGGTAAGTATCGGCTTGCCATCCTCGTTCCTGCTGATACCGTTCCCGAATATCATACCCCATGGCTGACCTGCAATATGCGCAAGATAGGGAACACCTGTGCCCCAGTACGTCTGAACAGTAATCCGGTCTATGCCTTCTGCGATCTCGGCTATCTGATTCTTTATCAGATATGCCCAGGTAAGGTTTACATCCCATGTGAGCTGGCTGCTGCGAACCGGCTTTAAGTTCAGTATCATGTCAACTCCCTGCTTCTCTATCAATCCTGTATTGATCAGTTTTGATGTGTAACCGCTATAGGCGCTGATGGGAACTGAATATGGCATGTCATTCACAGTACCATCCCAGTAGGTTGCTGTTAGCCCTATCCTGTCGTCAAGGAATCTTAGTTCAAGACCTACTTCCTTCTGGGTTGAAACGGCTCCCCTGATTGCAGGGTCAACAAGAGCACTTGGCGTAGTCATCAGGAAGTTACCCTCCCACTGGTTTGCTCCCACTGAATATGACTGACCCGGGTAGGCAAAAGCACCGATTGATGTCGGAATCTCTCCCCAGGCATACCTCAGTTTACCAAAACTAAGGAAAGGCAGGTCAATCAGATCGCTGAACACAAAGGCTCCACCGAATGACTTCGAAAGAATGGCATTATTGTCGGGTGGTAACTGAGAGTACCAGTCATTCCTCAATGTAAATTCACCAAAAAGGAAATCACGGAACCCGACTTCACCAGTTACAAATAGGGCGTTGAACGCGTATCTGGTTCTGCTGTTACCAACGGTGGGTTGTGCCGCTGAGTTGGAGATTGCAAATAGGTTCGGGACATTGAAACCCTGAACTGTAGCTGCATTGTTAGTCTTGATCAGATAGTTGAAGAAGTCTGAACCTGCGTTGGCGTTAATTGCAATATCTCCAAACTTACGGTTAAAGGACAGAAGACTTTCATAGTTTTCCCTGTTGGTATATTGGGTTCCTGTATAATAATAACCTCTTGCCCTTGGCTCATTACCGGTTGTCTGTGTACCTGAATCATTAAGGTCTGAACTGTACTTCGACTCTGCCCAGTAACTCAGGGTCTGGCGGCGATAGGTGAACTTAGCCTTCAGCCCCTCAATAATATCAACTGTAAAGGACATATCACCGAAAAGCCTGTCAGACCTGCTTGGGTTGTCAATAAGATCAAACCATGTGTACATATTGTACCAGTAGTTCCCTGCATAGAACATGCGTTCGTCATCAGGTGAGTAGCTTCCGGGATTCCTGTGATTCCAGCTTCCATAAATGCCGTCTGGTGTCCTCAGTCCGCGCAACTCCTTCATGATGCCCATGTCAAGGTTCCTGTGAAACCACTGGTTGAAGGCTCCTGTCGTCTGGTTTGAATAGCCATCGTTGAACTCACCCTGAGTAAAGGTTGTGTGATAATTGATATTGGCCGCTATCGATAGCCGCTTGCTGACCTTGAAGTCTGTCCTTACTGCAAGTGAATTCTTGTTCTGGTAGGTGGTAGGAATCAACCCCTTAACCCTTATGTCACCGTACACAACCCTGAGGTTGAGCTTGTCAGTTGCCTGCGAAAATGCAATGCTGTTGTTGTATACCTGACCAAGTTCATAGTAGTCGCGGGCATTGTTGGGCTGGGGTACCAGCTTGGTTGTCTTGCCTGTGTACTTCGTTCCCTCATACCATGCATACCAAGGAATATACTCCTGACCAATCATCCTCGGACCCCAGCTTGAGTCGTCGGCATAGTCATGATAGTACTTCCCGTCAAGAGTCGCCCAGTGAGCCGGATGAATGTTCGGATCATAAGTAAACTTTAGCATGTCGTAATAGGCTCCTCCTGCATAACTGTTCTGATAGTTCATCAGAACACTGGGAATCATGAACTGTGAGCCGAGGTTAAGCTCTACACCAAAACCGCGGCCATATGACCTGGCCTTCTTTGTGGTGATGATGATGGCTCCGTTTGCTCCCTGTGATCCGAGAATCGCTGAAGCAGCCGGTCCTGAAAGAACGTTTATATCCTCAACCTCGTCCATGTTGATGTCACTCTCATTTGTAATAATAGTACCATCAACAACGTAGATAATGCCCGAACCGGTACCGAAGCCGTCTGCTCCGCGAAGCCTTATTTCTCCGGTTGAGCCAAGCTTCATCGCTGACTGGGAACGGACCTGGATACCTGCAACCTTTCCTGCCAGTGCATTGTTGACGTTTGTCTGGCGGATCTCATTCAACTTGTCTCCGGTAACAACCTGGGTCATGGTTGCGGAACTCTTCGGTGTACGGACGATGCCATAACCACTTGTTACCACAACCTCTGCAAGGCTTAAAACGTCTGGATTCATTACAACGTTTATCGTCGTACGACCCGCAATCTCTTCCTCGAGGGTCGCCATTCCGATAAACTGAAATTGAAGGGTGGTTGCTGTAACAGGTACAGTTATTGTATACCTTCCGTTTACGTCGGTCTGGGTGCCGATTGTCGTACCCTTGACCAATACCGCAACACCGGGTATCACTCCCTCTCCGGCAACCGAAGAGGTAACAGTACCTGTAATAACCACTGTCTGAGCCATGAGTATAGACATACCCGTAAGCACAAACACTGCGATCATCAGTGTAAGTTTCTTCATAGTTTAAGTTTTAGGTTTAAAAAACAAAAGTTTATAGTTTGGCTAACGCAAAGGCAAATATATTAAAAAAATTAAAAAAACATAAAAAAAGTTTAAAATATTACACTTTCTCAACCTCATATAATGAGGGTTTGGCGTACTAATTACTATGATTGGTATGCAGCGACTATTTTCGGCGCTGAAAAGCAGCCGTTTATGAAAAACAGGTGTTGGTGTCCGGTGAGGTTGTCGGCTCTCTGTGATACTGCCAGATCTATTTTCTGACAGACCCTTCGTTAAGATGCTCTATGACTCTTTTCAGGTCCCCGATGTCCCTGAACCTTATATTATTCTTGCTTATGAAGTCCCTGGCTCTGTTCCCATCAGGGCCACTTGCACTTATAATGTCCCTGTTGCTTGAAATCCTGACAGCAGGTCCTTCTCCTTTCATTATATAAAGCTCAGTACCCCCATCTTCAAACCTTGCCGGAAGGGGAGTATCCTGATATGGTCTGGGTAACTCCGAGTCCCTGAAACGCATGATATGCTTCTCAAGCAACGAATAGTTACCTTCGGTCAATACCACGAAATATCCTTTCTGTATTTCAGTTTTTACCGAATACGGAAGGTATTTGAAAACCGTAGTCTCAACCTCAATCCTGGCCACACTGTCAGCAATTGAGAGGGCATAGACATTCTCGCCTTTTCTGAATTCAATTACGTCAGCATATATGTCATAACGAAATTCCCCTGAAAGCTTTCTTCCTGATTTCAATTGCAGAATTCCCTCTCTGAAGGAATCGTCATAATATGGTGTCCCTTGAATCTTGCTGTAGGATAGATGATTGGGTGCGACACCTGCATTATCCCATCTCAACCTGTCAAGGTAGCTGTCGATAGTTGTCACTTCCTGCGCATCTGAGTAGCCGTGACATACCGACAAAAAGATCGCTGATATTAAGATGTATCGCTTCATGGGTTATGTTTTCACAAAAGTAGCAAATTTCATGCAAAGTGGTGGTCTGCACTCAGAACCTGATCTCCACTGCTGCTTCATAGAACCGTGTTACGGAACCGTTTCTTTTTCGTATGTCAGTATTAATCAATAGCTTGTTGTTCCCGAGGAACCTGTAACAGACTCCTGCAACTACTGATGAGCGGTCAACGCTACTCACTCCTGAAACCCGGTGATGGTCAATACGCGAGATCAATGCAAGGTTAGTCGGAAGTAGCTTTATCTCCCCAAATAGAGAATACCCCCTGTTATTGTATGAAGTCCCTGCTTCATCAATAAATGTGCCCTCTGCATTGCCTGTGCCCTGATATATCTGCCCGGCAACAACCAACGGCCTGCTTTGCCACGACAGATAGAGGTGATTGAAGTGAAAATCGGGCATCGATGGGATATTTCCCTTGCCGTTAACGAAATTGTAGCTGACCTGAAGCCCGGGAAGCATGTTACCGAATGGCCTCAGTGTAAGCCTGCCCTCAACAGTCTTGTTGCTGTTGGCTTCAATGGCATGATAACCACCTCCGTTGTAAACTCCTATAGAATAGCTGCCGTATAGTCCTGGAAATTGATTGCTGACCCTCCTCTGATATTCCGAGTTAACCTCCCCACCAAGAAGCCCTGAAAGAGAAATGCCAAAATCGGCCGACCCGAGAACATCGTACTTATCCATATACATGGCTCCCTGGACCCTGTAGTCATTTATTTTATCCTCAAATCCGAACCATGGCCGGTTGATAAGACCAACCTCCCACCAGCTGTGACTCATAACCGGTATAAATTGATTATTGATTCTCAACAAACAGTATTTCAGTCTCATCTCAATATTACCCGCATCACTGCCCTCCTCATCAAGGGTTATGTCCTGCGTAAACCTTACAGAGAAAATATCATTGAATACTTTGCTGAATGTAATATACCCCCTGCGAAGTGTAAACTCGTTGAAATACTCCCCTTCACTCTCCTCAACCTGGTAAATTATAAACCATTGTCCGCTGAATGTTGTACCTGTGGTAAGTTGCCTGAGAAGAGAATTGTCAGTTTGCTGGGAATAGGCCTTGAAACTTAAAATCATCAACGCAGTCAGAACAAATGCTGACTTGTAAAGGTTGTTCTTCATAACTAGTCTGTTTTGGGGGACAAAAATAGTCTTTTACCGGATCGGATATCACGAAGCCTGATGGTTCGTGATACCATAATATGATATTATTTTATCTCCCTGATACCAACGCTCTGGTTACTCATCAGCCTTCGCGAATCCTTAATGAACAGCTTCATCTTGTCTCGGGCGTCCTTTTCTGCCGGATACTCCTGATCATCCTCAAACTCAGCGGCAGGCAGGATGTAAAACCTCCGGCGCCCTCCCTCAGTCGGGGTGTTGACCCAGGTAAGTATATACCCCGCATCTTCAATCGCCAGACCGCAAGAATCCTTTCGCAGTGTTACCGATACCATGGCACCACCATCTGTGCGCCTGTTTCTCTGGTTTGAAACAAAATTGCCCAGTGAGTATACCACCAGCCTGTCTCCATGGTATTCTCCTGATTTGTACAGATAAGCCGGTTGTAACACATGCGGATGTGAGCCAATAACCATCATAACACCCTGCTCAAGCAGCCATTCTGCAAGCTCTTTCTGCTGCTTGCCGGGAATTGTGTCATACTCGGCACCCCAGTGCAGGAAAACTATGACACCATCTGTATCTGCCTCCTTCGACCGCTCAATGTCTTTCTCAATAAGCTCTTTGTCTATAAGGTCAACAACAGAGGGCGGGGGAACCCTGATGCCATTCGTGCCGTAGGTATAGTTCAGCAAAGCAAGCCTTATTCCCTTCTCTTCAACAATAAGGGGAACCAGTGTGTCTCTTGCTTCAGTGCTCACATAGGTGCCGGTGTGGTCAATTCCAATTATGTCAAGCTTGAATATTGTCGCCAGCAGGCCATCAAGGCCTCTGTCAACGCTGTGGTTGTTCGCGGTCATCATAACAGATATGCCAGCTTCTGCCGCGGCTGTAACAAGAGCGGCCGGTGAGCTGAAAAGCGGATACCCCTTGTAGGGGGGGCCGGCCAGCGTAACCTCAAGATTGGCAATGGCCACATCAGCCTGCCTGATAATCGGTGAAATGTATTTAAACACACCGGTGTAATCATAGATACCTGATTTGGCGTCAAGTGCCGCTGCAATCTGGGTGTCGTGTCCCATTATATCTCCGATGAAAAGAAGGGTAAGCCGGCTGGTGTCACACTCTTCCTCCTGGGCAAGCAGCACAAGGGGAGAAAACGCCATGACAAGAAGTATCACCCACGCTGAGGTTATACTTTTAATTGTCGCTACTTTGCGATCATGTATGGCTGAACCCATTCAGAGTAATTGATGGTTATTCGGCCAGGAACCTCGATAGGTACTCATCAGGATCGATCGCAGCAAGTGCCATGGTTCCAAAATACTTTACAAGGTATCCATCAGCAGTGATAAGGCTCTTTACATCAGTGTCTTCCGCCCGCTTATCAGGCCTGCTGTAAACGACCACCGAAGGCTTGATGCCTGCGGCATTAAACAACTTCAGAATCTTAACAACCGATTCGCCATTCCAAATCTGCAACCAGTCAACCTTCCCTGTTTTGTAACCTGACAGAAGCGACTTCACTGTAACGCTCCCTTCTGATTCGCTGTCAACCTCTCCAATCAGGGCGTTGATGGTTTCTACTCCTTGTTGATATCTGTACAACGGCTCTACGGTATTCCGAAATGCAACTGCATCCTGCTCAACGACAACTCCGCGCCAGTGGTCTCGCTTTATAATCCTGTGTATGGGATCAGTCAGAATATCATCGCCCGACCCTGCCTGTACAAAAGTCAGGCCTGGCCTGACCTTCGAAAACTCACTCGCATAGTGTTCAATCGAGCCCAGCTCGGGCCAGTAGCAATGCCTGTTCCTCAGTTGAAACAGTTTGCTGTTACCGGCACTCAGCCTGAAAATACGTCCTGACTGCCATCTCTTGAGTGTCGTCTGAAGATTCATCTCTGTTCAGCTTTGTTGATGTTCAAATATAATGGAAATATCATGAAACGATACCTGCCGGCTCTATTCCACACCCACGGCAGCCCTGTAAACCCTCAAGGCCCTCGTCCTCGCTTCCTGATGCTTGACGATAGGAGTGGGGTAGTCCGGTGTACCTGCCTCCGGAACCCATCTATTCACGTATTCCCCTGCAGTATCAAATCTTTTCTGCTGGGCATCCGGACTGAAAATTCTGAACCAGGGGGCTGCATCGCAGCCGGTGCCTGCAGCCCACTGCCAGTTCCCGTTGTTTGACGACAACTCGAAGTCCAGCAGCTTCGACGCAAACCACGCCTCTCCCCACCTCCAGTCACACAAAAGATGCTTTGCCAGGAAGCTGGCCGTTATCATCCTTACCCTGTTGTGCATGTAACCGGTAGCCGATAACTCACGCATTCCGGCATCAACGATTGGATATCCGGTCATGCCGTTGCACCACATCTCAAAGTGCTCTTCGTTGTTGACCCATTCAACGGTCTCATACTTCCTTCTGAAACTTCCCTCCTCAACGTAGGGAAAAAAGTGCAGTATATGCATGAAGAACTCCCTCCAGATCAATTCCGATGTGAATATCTGGCTGATGTTAAGACTCTTCCTCATCACCTCCCTGATGCCAATGGTGCCAAACCGCAGATGTGGCCCCAGATTGGTTGTGCCTTCAGCAGCAGGTCTGTCCCTGAGACTGGCGTATGATCCTATAGTCTCCATCGACAGATTGGCGGGCTTCACAAATGTTGATGATTTTATGAAGCCTATAGATTCAGGAGTTATCTCTTCCTTGCTCCCTGAATGCAAGATAAAGTTCCCTCTAAGTGATTCTGTTGACTCTTCCCTTATAAGTCCGGTATGAAAAAGCGACAACCACCTCCTCGAAAAAGGTGTGAAAACCGTATAGGGAGTGCCATCCTGCTTAACCACTGCTCCAGGCTCCATTATTAGCTGGTCGGAAACCAGGTGAAATGGAATTCCACTCGACTTCAGGATATTCCCGACCCTTCTGTCACGTTCAACTGCATAGCTTTCGTAATCAAGATTGGCATAAACTGCTCTTATACTTAATTCCGGAGGCAACTTACTGAAGAAGTCAGCAGGATCACCATGGAAAGTTATCAGTGACCTGCCGGAACTCTTCAACTCTCTGTCAATTGAGTTCAAAATGTCACATATAAAAGTTACCCGCGCATCATCTCTTTCAAGCTTGTCAAGTATATGTCTGTCAAATATAAAAACAGGCAATACCTTATAACCTGATGCCAGGGCCCTCAACAACCCCCTGTTGTCACCCAGCCTCAGATCCCTCCTGAACCAGAATATCACAACCTCCTCTGCCTTCATATATTAAATGTTTTAATACCCTCCGCCCTGCGCCCTCCGCCCTGCGCCCTCCGCCCTGCGCCCTCCGCCCTCCGCCCTGTGTCCTGCGCCCCGCGCCATCCGCCATCCGCCCCGCGCCCCGCGCCCTCCGCCCTGCGCCCTTATTACCGTCCCCCGTCCCTAAAATACCCGAATATCCTCTCCATCTCCTCATATCCCGCCCTGGCACCATGGTCGCGAACGATATTGCCATTCCCCTCATCAAGCACAAAATCTACTTCCGAACTTATGCTTTCGCGTATCAGATTGCTCATTTTGCCCTGTACCGGTGCTACAATTGTTCCGGCAGAACTTTTATTCACTGTCACAGTAAGACGCTTCCTCTCCTTGCCGATCACAATCTCGGTAACATTGCCGCTGACCTGCCTTAGCGACAAAACAGAGGCACCGTTGTAGGTGGCAAAAACTTCAATCCTGCCCCCGGTAAGGAGGAATGAAATAAGTCCGATGAAATATCTTCCCCGCCATGGTATCTTGGCAACAGATATCATCAGTGAAGTCTTATCTGTTGCGAAATTATTGCACTGCAGCCATAACCACGATTCAGGAAACGATATCCCCCAGTCCTTTTCAATGTATCCCCTGCCTCCTGAGAAATCATACAAGGTGCCATTTACCGAAACAGATCCTGAAATACCGTGATCAACCGAAACCACCCCGTGGTTGCATTCCATCGATGGTACGTATGAATACCACCCCATAATTCCTGGCATCAGCAATGATTTGGGAAGTCTGGTAATCTTATGGTACTTAAGACTTCCCTCAATCTCACACTCTTCGTTTTTCAGCTTTAACCTTAGCTCTTCCGCTGTAAACACTGAGTCGCCAATCCAGGTAAGAAATTCCCTCCTGGAAGACTCAAAATCGCCGGTATCAAACCTGAAATATGCTGTCCTTCCTGCTATACCGTCGATAAACTGAACAAATGCATGAGGATCTTCAGAAAGTGAGATGCCAGGTATAAATGCCATGGCGTGCTTCAGGTCATTCGAAACATTCTTGAAATACCACCCTTCGAAATAGTTCCTGTAACGCAGTGATCCCTGAAATACTTCCGGATGAAATACTTTGTATAAGCTTCCCATAAAAGCAATTTTATGCACAATATACGCAAAACTTCGTCCGGGATCAATTGTTCAGAATGCTCCTGATTGTTGCCTTGGATTGCTTTATGATTCATTTTTAAAAGTTATCTTGCGGTAGCATATTCGCTACTCTAATAATCGTATAAGTAATTGTATTTGAGTGAATTAATATTGTCGGACTTCAATAGCTAAATTATGGAATTCGCTAATAGTGATCTTTTCGACCTGGTTGTTCTGCCACTGGCAATCTTTCTTGCAAGAATTGCCGATGTCTCTCTGGGAACGCTCAGGATTATTTTCGTATCAAAAGGGATGAAGCGCATTGCACCCCTTATTGGTTTCATTGAAGTCTTTATCTGGATTGTGGCAATAAGCCGTATTATGCAAAACCTCGATAACTGGCTGTGCTATGTGGCATATGCCGGTGGTTTTGCTACAGGCACATATATAGGTCTGATTATTGAGGAGAAACTCGCAATCGGTCACGAAATGGTAAGGGTCATAACCAAACGCGACCATAACGAACTGGTCACAAAGCTCAAGGAAGAGGGTTACGGAGTTACAGCAGTCGATGCAAAGGGCGTCGATGGTGATGTGGGAGTTGTCTATATAATCGTGAAAAGGAGCATGATGCAGGAAGTGCTCGGATATATTAACAAATATAATCCCAGGGCTCTGTTTACGATAGAGAGCATCAAGTTCGTAAACAAGGAGATATTCCACCGCGACCTGCCACCAAGAGTGAAATTCACATTGTCAAACATACGAAAATAGAAAGCTAATGGTGATGCAGGACTTCATAGGAGTTCTGGCTTTGCATTCTCTTGTTGCTATTAATTTAGAATCATTCTGAATTACATCAGACGTTCTGTTATTGTATTAACACATATAATAAAAATTTGTAATTTCGCATTTATAACACAACATATATAGATAAATGCATATAATCATTTAATCACCACCGAATCACAACAGAATCACCACCGAATGACAACTTAATGATCACTGAAGGCCTACTGTATCACCACATGAGTACCACCCCCCCAAAAAACCCGATCATAGTACCCTGAAAACCAAATAGAACAAATGACAAACCGAAGAGATTTTATCAGGATCTCCCTGACAGGCGCAGGTGCAGTGGCAACGGGCTTTGCAGGGTGCACCTTCTTCCGACCAGACGAAAGTGCCTCTCTCCTGGCAGCTGCCGATCTTACCAGGACTCCTACCTATTGCGAGGTATGCTTCTGGAAGTGCGCAGGCTGGGTATATAAGAACGATCAGGGCCAGATCTGGAAGATTATCGGCAACGATGAGGATCTGAACAGCAACGGACGATTCTGTCCCAGGGGCACTGGTGGGGTTGGTATGTACTACGATGAAGACCGCCTCAGGACACCTCTGATGAGAGTGGGGGAGAAAGGTGCCCAGCAGTTTAAGCCGGTAAGCTGGGATGAGGCTTTTGACTACATCGGGGAGAAGATGAAGAAAATAGCCGAAGAACATGGACCTGAATGCATCGCCCTGTTCACCCACGGCTCGGGTGGCACCTACTTTGGCGACCTGCTCAGGGCTTTCGGTTCCACCAGCATCGCAGCCCCTTCCTACGCACAGTGCCGCGGACCACGCGAGGTGGCCTTCATCGCTACCTTCGGCGAAGGTGTTGAATCGCCCGAAATTACAGATATACGCGATACCAGGTGCCTCGTGCTGATAGGTTCGCATATCGGTGAAAACATGCACAACGGTCAGGTGCAGGAGATGTCAGATGCCATCGACAAGGGCGCAACCATTATCACCGTCGACCCGCGCTTCTCAACCGCGGCAAGCAAGTCAAAGCACTGGCTGCCCATAAAACCTGCCACAGACATTGCACTGCTGCTGGCATGGATGAACGTGATAATTGGCGAGGAGCGTTATGACAAAAAATATGTTGAGAAATACACTTACGGCTTCGAGGCCCTGCGTGACCATGTCAGGAATTTCACCCCTGAGTGGGCATACGGAATAACAACCATCAGGCCTGATGTAATACGCGAAACCGCCCGTGAGATGGCCAATGCAGCGCCGGCGGTAATAATTCACCCGGGAAGGCACGTTACATGGTACGGCGACGACACTCAGCGTATGAGGGCCATAGCCATCCTTAATGCCATACTGGGATCGTGGGGAAGAAGGGGCGGTTATTTCAGACCCTCATTTGCAGAGTTGCCGAATTACCCGAGACCATCGTTCCCGCCACCCAAAAGAACATGGAGGGAGGCATTCCCCGGCAAATACCCGCTTGCAGACCTCGCCCTGGCATCAGGCATCTGCGACGCAACAATACCCACACCAGAAAGGGAGTGCAATTTCAAGGCATGGATTGTTAACGGCACAAACCTGATCGAAACACTTCCCAACCAGAAGAACACAATAGAGGCAATCCAGAACCTCG